>JACCRY010000065.1 GCA_013813265.1 Parachlamydiaceae bacterium | reverse complement strand
GTTGCAGCTGATGTAATTCTTGACGACGTCGTAGCTATAGCTACGACCGAGAAGAGAAGTGCGTCAGATGCAACTTTTCAGCCAACTGAAGCATCTTTCCAATTTTTTCACAGCCTCGCAGCAGGAGTTAGTGTATTTTGAGAAATTATCTTAATCTTAAAAGAGTTGTTTTTCTCCTGCTGCAAAAGGCAGAAGGCCACATTGATTGACTTTGCAATCATGAAATTTCGGAATCAGAGATCCGAAATTTCATGGCTTAAAAGAAAGGGGTGGCATTGCCTTTTTAAAAGGGTTAGCCAGTTAGGCTAAAAAATGCACGAAGTTCTTCGATGCTGCACTCTTCTGTATTTTTCAGGATACTTTGAAAAATATCACGCTTGTTCTCAATTATGTTGGCAATTTTTTCTTCTACAGAATTTTGAACGATGAGTTTGTGTACGGTGACATTCCTGATTTGTCCTATACGGTGAGCTCTATCCGAAGCCTGATCTTCTACAGCAGGATTCCACCAAAGATCATAATGAATGACATGATTGGCTTTTGTTAAATTTAAGCCTGTTCCACCTGCTTTAAGCGAAAGAACAAAAAACGGCGTGTCATGATGACTGTTTTGAAATCGATTAATTTCATATGCCCTCTCTTCTTGGGACATCTGGCCATGGAGAATAGGCGTGTTCTGATCATACAATGCATCTAGATAGTCTTTTAATAATTTAGCCATTTCAACATATTGAGTGAAAATGAGCACGCGTTCTTTAACTTTTGCAATTTTATCCACGATTTGGATGAACTGTAAAAACTTTCCTGAACAAATGCGAGGGTCATATAAATTTTGCATGTCATAAAGATTAAGATCATCACATACTTGTTTTAAGTGAGTAAATAGTTTCAATACTAACCCGCCACGTTTAGACGCGTGTCTTTGGTCCATCTCTGTCAAGGCGTTTTCAACTATCGCTTGATACACAGCTTTTTGCTCGAAGGTAAGAGTACAATGAACTTTGATCTCCGTTTTTGCGGGCAAATCGGGTAAAATTTTATGGTCGGACTTGAGCCTGCGCAAAAGGTACGGTTTTACTGTATTAGCAAGTCTTTCATACAGGTACGGGGGAAGATGAGACTTATCAGGATAATCATTTTTAAATGTCTCCAAATTTCCCAGCATACCTGGATTCAAAAAATCGCATAGTGACCATAGATCGTATATGGAATTTTCTATAGGGGTTCCGGTTAAAGCTACACGATACTTGCTGTGAAGAGCTTTAGCTACCAAAGTTGTCTGTGCTTCTGGATTTTTAATATTCTGCGCTTCATCTAATATAATTCCATCCCATTGAACTTCTTGAAATAGTTCTTTATCATTTCTTAAAAGATTATAACTAGTAAGAACCACTTTGCTATTAGCTATGGCGAAGTTCAAATTTCGCTCTCGGCCTCGATAAATCTCTACAGAGATATTGGGAGCAAATCTACTGAACTCTGTATCCCAATTATCAAGAAGCGAATTAGGTGCAACGATTAAGATTGGACCACTCCCGTTACCTTGCTCAACATCATAAGCAATAGAAGCAATCGTTTGGATCGTTTTCCCCAATCCCATATCATCAGCCAACAACGCTCCCAACCCGACTTCGCGCATAGCAACCAGCCATGAAAAACCGAATTGTTGATAATCTTTTAACTCAACCCGGTTTTGTACAAATGTTCGCGGCAAATCAAGAAAAGCAATGCTTTGCTTAGTTTTAACTTGCTTAATGTGACTGAGTTTTTCCAATAGGCTCATTTGAGCTACTTGACTCTTGTGATTGTTTGCCTCCAGAGAAACCCTTGGCGGGAAAAGATCGTAATAATTAAAAATATTTACATGAGTGTCGCTAATTGTATTCATATTATGCTCCGAATAAAAAGTTTTAAAAAGTCATTATTACGGAACTTTTAATTTAAATCAAGAGGATTAAATAGTTAAATACATAAAAATTTATGAAAGCTTAAATAAAAATATTCGGTCAATGACATGCCGCTATATGTATTTGCCAAAAAAGTGGATATTTCCAAATATAATTAATATAAACTAGAATGTTGAAAAAATTTCTAGTAGTCTGAAAAAATGGAATGGAAACGACTACGTTTAGAAGATAAGCCTATAATAGATCAAGCTTTGAGGGAGCATCCTCTACGGCTTTCTGATTACCCATTTACAAATTTATGGTTTTGGGATATTCATAGGCACTATACCATTGCAACAGTTGATGGCTTTTTATGCATTAGATTTGTAGATGAGAAGAATAAGAATTCTGTATTTCTCTACCCAATAGGATCAGGTAGTCGTAAGTCTTTAATTGAGAAGTTGTCTGAAAGTGAAGCTAGATTTAGAATGCGTGCAGTCCCTGAAGAGGGGATTGCAGAACTTCAAGGACTGCCTTTATTTATCGAAGCCGAAACGGCGCATTTTGATTACATTTACTCTTATGATGACCTTTTAAATCTAGCTGGGGACCATTTTCAAGCCAAACGTAATTTCATTCACCAGTTCGAACAGAAGTATCTTTTTCAGTACAAGGAAATCAGCTTCAGTCTACTTCCAAAAATTATAGCAGCCGAAGAAGAATGGTTTAATGATCATACAAATCCTAATGATGGAATGCGGAGAGAGCATGAGGCTACATTACGGGGATTAAAAGACTTTGAGTTTTTAAATGTATATGGAGGAGCCATAATTATAGACAACAAGGTCGTCGCTTATTCAGTTGCAGAATATATTTCTGAAGAGATGCTGCTTATCCATATTGAGAAAGCGCTAAAGGGCTATAAAGGGGCTTATGCCATGATCAATCAGCAAATGCTCCTGCATTTAAAGCCAGTTTCTTTTGTCAACCGCGAAGAGGACTTAGGTCTGGACAATCTTTTTAAGGTTAAGCAGTCTTATCACCCGATACAGTTAGTCAAGAAGTTTGTGATTTCTAAAACTTAATGCGATTATGGACGGTAATGGACAAAGATGGACAAATATACAAAAATGGACTATAAAGCATGATCATTAAAGTCTACTTACCATGTGTCCATTTCAGCCCACTTTTGTCCATTATTGTCCATTATTGTCCCATCGTCCATTTACCGTCCATTCCTGCTCTTTGTTCAACACCCAACTCATTCTATAATTTACTTGACTTCTAATAGGATAGTGTATAGAATAAATATAGACAAAATGTTGTCACTTTATCGCGTTCAATAAGAATAACTGTAAAATTATAATTAAAATTTAGGGTCAATTGTTGTTAAAATACAGCATTTCTCCCATAGAAGGATTAAATGGTAAGAATTAAAGTTGAAGGCCTCGAGATAGGCTACCAGGGAAATAAATTGTTTACGGATTCTGCTTTTGATCTTCGTAGAGGCGATCGTTGTGGTTTAGTCGGACGTAACGGTTCAGGAAAAACAACCATTTTCCGTCTTTTGACAGGAGAAGAAACTTCTGATGCAGGAAAAATCGAAGTACAAAAAAACTACACGCTTGGAGTTTTAAGCCAACATATTCACTTCACACAACCTACACTTATTGAAGAAGCGGCTTTAGGTTTACGTGAAGATGAAAAAGACCATCTATATAAAGTCGAAAAAATTCTATTTGGGCTTGGATTTAAAGAAGAAGATCTTGAAAGCCCTCCAGAAAAGTTTTCTGGTGGATATCAGCTCCGACTGCATCTTGCCAAAGTGCTTATTGCAGAACCCGATTGCTTATTGTTAGATGAACCGAGTAACTATTTGGACATTGTCTCAATTCGTTGGTTCACGCGCTTTTTGCAACAATGGCAAGGGGAATTCATTCTGATTTCCCATGATCGCGATTTTATGGACAGTGTTACAACATGCACAATGGGAATTCATCGGCAAAAAATTCGTAAAATGAACGGAAGCTCCGTAAACTTTTATGAAAAAATTATGCAAGAAGAAGAAATTCATGAGAAGACTTCAGTAAACGTAAATAAAAAACGTGCCCATCTTGAATCGTTTATTGAACGATTTGGTGCTAAAGCGAGTAAAGCTACGCAAGCAGAATCTCGTCGAAAAATGCTAGGAAGAATCCCAATTTTAGAGCGGCTTAAAGAACTTTATCAGTTAAGTTTCGAATTCAGAGAAGCTAGATTCCCTGGTAGAAAAATGCTTGACGCTCAAGAACTTTCTTTTGCTTATCCTTCTGCACCAGAGATTACAATCGTCAATGAACTTTCAATTGAAATTGAAAAGGGCGAAAGAATTGCGATCATTGGAAAAAATGGACGCGGAAAATCTACTATTTTAAAATTGTTAGCAAGTGAATTAGCTCCAGATTCCGGAGAATTAAAATGTTCTGATAACCTTAGCATTGGGTATTTTGGACAAACAAACATTGATCGCCTGCATCCCCTTAACACCATTGAAGATGAGATCGGAGCTTCAAATTCGACTTTGAATAAAACTGAAATTAAATCTATTTGCGGTCTTATGATGTTCAGCGGGGATCAAGCTTCGAAGAAAACTGCTATGCTTTCTGGTGGAGAAAAAAGTCGAGTTTTACTTGGGAAAATTCTGGCGACGCCTTGTAACCTATTGCTTCTCGATGAACCCACGCATCACCTCGACATGGAGTCTATTGAAGCGCTTATTGATGCCCTAGAAACATTTCAAGGTGCTATTATCTTGGTCACTCACAGCGAATTAATCTTGCGCAGACTTGCTATTAGTAAAATTGTCGTCTGTCATCAAGGGGAACAAGACATATTCCAAGGTAGCTACGATGACTTTTTAGAAAAAAAGGGTTGGGATGAGAAAGGCGAACCTAAAAAAGTTAAAGCTTCCAAAAAAGCTGGAGATCCGAAGGATCAAAAGCAGAAACAAGCAGCTCTAGTAGCAGCACGCTCCAAGGCTTTAAAGCCAATAGATTCAAAGATTGAAGAGTTAGAAGGTGAAATTGCTAAAAGAGAAAAGGAACTTGAACAACTTCACAAGAAGCTTTCAGATATTTCACAAAAAGAAGCTGGACAAGCGGTGTGGCAGCTTTCTAAAGATATAGGCACTCAAAAAACTTCAATTGATCAAATTTATGAGAAGCTAGACCTTTTGATGACACAACGTGAAGAACTGACCGCCCAATTTAAAGACTAATACATTGTCAATCTCAAATTTATAGTGTATTAGTCCACTGTAAGAGAGTAAAGCGAATCCATGATTATTGTTTTAAAAAGCTAATATTAAAGAAATAGGATAAGGATAATCGCAAGCGGTATGAGAAGGGCTGTATCGCGACTTCGAGAGTATCAGACGTTGAAAGAAGGAGGATAAAGAACTCTTTATCATGCATATCTTGCCGCTTGCGATTATGCATATCCTATTTCTTGTTTTTAATAATCCTTTAGAATGAATCGCCCTGTTTTGAGAGTGAGACGACTTGTTTTTCGCGCTTTAGTAAATCTATCATCGGCTATTTCGTCGAATGGCATAAAGTCTTGCCATTTCAAATTTCAATATCATATTTCTTGTAAAATCGAAATCCCGCTTTTCAATCAAATAAAATAACTACCTATAAATTTCATTAAAATTAGAAGGGAAATTGTTAATTTTCTAGATTTTAATAAATGGATTAATCATGTGATAAATTATATATAAATGTGTTAATATATAAATATACATTTAAGGTGTATAAAGTGTTAGTTAGTTTTCATAAAGGTTAATTTATGAATATCAACTCAAATGCTGGGCATGCGTTAATAAATCTATTGGAACACGCTAATAGAACAGGTCAATTTGTTGCCGTAAAAAGTGGGCAATTTGTTCTAATAGATAGTAAAAATGAAGCCTTGAAATCAACAGATATTAATAAATTTGCCCAACAAATATTCAGTCAGTCAAAAAATTTAACCCCTACACAAAAAAACAATTTAATTGGGAGATCTACTCTAGCAAGCAAAGAATACGCTGCCAGACTTCCTGAGGGACAATTTAAGAAAAATTTAAATGATTTACCAGATATACAGTTTAAAGGTAACTTAAATGGATTACCTGATATACAATTAAGGAGAAGTGGTTTATCTGAAATAAAACTAAGTGGACTACCAGATATACAGATCAGTGGACTTCCTGATATAAAATTAGGAGAGCTACCAAATATCCAACTAAGTGGAAGTAAACTGCCTGATTTAAAACAGAATGAAAACCTTCCGACTTCACAAATAAATCCCCCAGCCTCCCCCACTCTGTTGAAGATGTCAAATCCTAAAAATGAGGCAATATTACACAAAGAAGAGAGAAGAATTCACCTAAATGACAAATTTCCAGTAAAAGCGCAATTCAAGATATTTTATGCAAAGGTTTTAGAAAATATTGGATTTCACGAAGATGCTTTGGAGGGTGTCAATCAATCCTTAGCGATAAAATCCTATTTAAGTGATTTGGAAGCCTATGCTCAAAAATTTCCCGAAAACAAAGTTCCAATAAAATTAAAATTGGCAATTGATGATTTAAGACAGGCGTATGAATGTGCTCTTTTTGCCAGTAGTATTACAAATGGAGTTGTAGATAGGAATGAGCTTAATAGTTTGATTAAGGAATTTAGTCAAAGAATAAACGATTTACCCATCTCTAAAAAAGAAGACCCTCCATGTGTTATCCTTCCTGGTGGTTTTAGCGGTGATGAAGGCGGACATGCAATACTCTACAAGATAGAAAAAACCTCTACTAATGAATTTTCTTTCACAATTATTAATACTGGAGGAGGCGCTGATTTGGTGGGAGTAAATAAAAATAAAAGAGTTATGACTGCTGATGTTAAATATAGTGGGCTTAAATCTTCAGATCTTACTCCGGAATTCCTAACAATTTTGCTTGATAAAATGAATCATAAAGACATGGATGATGTAAAAAGTTTGATTAACGGCCAATTTCCCTATGCAGCTAAATCTTTAGCTGGGACCAGAACAATTCAACTAAATGGCACTTGCGCCTTCAAATCTACTTCAACATATCTTCATGACCGTCTTGGAAATGACCTTCACAATAGTTTTAAGTTTTTTACTACAAAGCGCGAATTTCAGAATTTAAGTAAACTCAGAAATAGTGAGCAATCGCGATTACTAAGCCAAGAAGATCGCGAAAAGATGGATGATCTTTTACAAAAGGGAACTCAGGTTCTCAAAAATCGTAGCAATAAACTCACGGGGGATTATCCCGTATAGTAACAGATAATAGTGTCAATGCGGTCTGAAATTAAATTTCTTAGCTCTGGAAGAGCGACCTATTTGTAGCCCACAGTGCAGCCCTGGAGGGGTAAACTGTGGGTAAACTAGAAAATGGCTAAGCTCTGAAAGAGCGTTATATTTGTCTCCCCTGGTCTAGCCCTGAAAGGGTAAACCAGGGGTTAGAGCTTTTGAACAATTCTCCGTTTGAAATTCACATTTTTAATTAGCAACGACCATATTTCCAACTTTTGTCCAAGACGGATCTGGCTGCAATACGATTGCTATATAAGAATCGTCTGAATTTTTAGAATAAACATTTTGATTATTGCGTAGTTCAGCTTGGACTTGTTCAGGTGTCAAACAATAAATACCACCGCTAATGGCATCTACAGCGAGTCCGATGACCCCACCAAATAAAAGATTACCCAGGACCCAACCACTTACTTTACGCGAAAACGTTACTTCATAGGGTTGGTAGCCATCTAGTTCGATCCGGACAATGTGATTATCTTTGCGTGACATATCAACAATAATAGGCGTGTTACCCATATAAATTTGGTCAACCCATACAGAAGCGTATGAAGGATTGCTCGAGATTCCAATTGATTGTCTAGTGCCGTGCACAATTGTCGCACAACTTGTTAAAGATGCTATAGATAGCAATACAAAAACTTGTTTTTTAATCAAATTTATCACTTTAATTCCTTTAAGATTTGGTTTTGAATGAACTAGTGAAATTTTCTACTTTCAGTCGGTAATGACTAAAACTCGCATAATTTCCAGTAGTTTACATTTTGGTCGGTTCTTTCGCAAATAAATAAGGAGAACTTTCTTTTTAAAATAAAAACCATTATTTAATTTATGCAGAAAAATTTGCGTTTCAAAAAACTGTCATTCCATAAGCATAGTAGATTATATTTTCAAAATTTTTATTAATAATTTGACAAAATTGCAACAACAAATTATACAGAGATTAAAGAGATTAATAACGTTGAGAGGTCGCACAAGGATTTTTAAATTCTCAATTCATTTACGTATAGTTTTTATTCGATTTTTTTTGGGCATGTTTTAAACAAACTGGGAGGTTCTTATGATTTCTAATGAAAAATTAAACTCTTTCTCAGATTTTCTTAAAGAAGCTTCCGAAGGACAATCCGAGGCATGTTCCTTCTGTCTCGAAGGTAAATCTACAGTCATAAATACTAGCGACATTTGCGAAGAAAATACCATTAAAGGTGGATCTGGAATTATTACAGGGACAATAAATATCCTTTCGGTTGCAGCAAATATTTCTGGTGCCAAAGTGATAGCTGCAACAGGTGTAAGGAATAGGGGAGTAATCATTACTGGTGGAGGAATTCAAGCACTTTACAATCATTGTAAGTTAATGAAAATTGATGATCACATGCATGAAGCCAAAAAAAATATAAGAGAACTTGATAGCAAATATGTCAATTTTAACGCTTTGAAAATAGTAGAAAAGTTTGTAGAGATGGAAGTCAAGCTGCTACAGAATAAAAAAAGGGAAATCCAAGTTAACCTTGCAGGTGACGCGGGACTAGTTGTCGGTGGATGTCTTTTAGTCGCCGCTGAAGTTAGCAGAGTTGGTAGTTATGAGATTAGCGAAAAGGTTGTCCTTGAGCAAGGTGTAACATCGCTTCTTAGCTTTGAAGGATATATGTGGGAAAAATATGAATTTAAAAAACTCCAGAAAAACTTAAAAAACGAAGATTCTAAAAAAATAAAGAAAGCAATAGAAAGAAGCAAAACAAGCAAAAACCTAAATGTTCATTTTTCTCACATAAAGTCAATTTCGGCAATATTTATTGAGTTTTCGCGTCGTTTTTTAAACAAAGATTCTGTCAAGCCCTTAGCGGACCATATCGTTGTTCAGTATATGAGTATGGAGCCTGAAACTTTTATTAAAATGATGGATGGGGTGCTAGATCTGTACTTTGAAGAGGGGAGAGTCGATCAAATGCTTCAGTTGGATACTCCAAAATTTGAAATTAAGGCAACTCTAATGAAGCTTAGATCGCTTTAGGTTATTCAAAGAACTGCAAATAATTGTGGCAAGGAACTGTAATATCCAGTTCCTTACCCTGTGCAGAATGTATTTTCACTGATGAATTAAACTAGTTCGGCTTCCTCTGGTAGCAAGTCAACCTTATACCATGTGCCAATCCTTAATATTTTTATGGGAACTCCAGTCGAATTTTTCACAAGTATTTATTACTTCAATGCTAGTAGGTGAAAAAATATTGATATATACATTTGGGAACTTATCTTCCTTTTTTACCATTTCAATAAAGGTAGTCATTGTCTCTTTTTGGATATCGGGGAGCATAGTTATACGTAGGTTCACTACCCCACAATCTTTAAAAGTGGTGTTAAAGATCTGAATATGCGAATCTGACATATACCACCATTTAATGGATCCGAAAGCTTCCTTGGTGTCAACAGCCTTGCAAAAACCCGCAAATGCCTCTAGTGGCATAAGGGTATACATCTCGCCAATTTGTTGCTGAATAGTCGCTTGGGTATTTAGGCTAGAGGGGGAATAATGGGTCCATAATTCAGTGTAAAATTCTGTTAACTCGTCAGGCGATTCGTTTTGTAAATAAAAAGTATTCATATTCAAAATCTGGCAACGTCTATTATGATCATTTTTAGCTTCTAAAAGAAATGAATACTCAAGCTGCTTCATCTCTGGACATTGCGATTCTGCCTTCCACGCCTTTTTATCTTGAGGGTGTTTAAGAAAATGCTGTTTTAGTTGAAACAATGGCATTGTTAGATCTTTTTTTCCCCAACATAAGAGCATATGTGCATGAGCACGTTGATTATCTTCATCATACTTTTTCCACTCTTTGTTACTGTAGTTTTCCTTTTCCAAAAGACGTATTGCATAGACTAATTTAAAAAACGCACACTTATTTTCATCTATTTTCCATGTCTCAATCAAATTCAATAAATCTTGGGCGGAAATAGTCAAATTGCATAGGGCAAGTTGCTTAATAGATAAACTGGGTCCATGTTTTTTCACAAATTCTACACTTGCATTAGTTGGCAAAACCACAGGGAGATATTCCTTCCAAAAAGTCTTACTTGATAAAACTGTAGTAAAGTTCTTATTGACTAGCGATAAATTTTGAACATTTTCTAGCGTCAGACCCTTGGCCATATAAGAAACAAGGTCATCTGAGACTGCCTGAAAATTATTAATTAACATAAATACTGTCCTCTCTATATTTATTAAAACATTTTGGTTGCAAAAAATAAAATAATTGCTCATTTTTAATTATTTTCTCACAATTCGTATTAAATTAGCAATTAAAAAACGTTTTTGCAAAAACAACTTATTAAGTAATGTCATTCGCCACCCACACATGCCAAGCCTAAAGGAAAAAAATCCACAAAGTCAAGTCTAGGGCAGGATTGCTGGCATCGAAATATCCAGTTACAGCTTTATTATTTATGCTTTATGCGAAACTTGCTATTCTATTGTTTTTAGATTTTAGACTGGTACATAGGTTTGGTAATGAAAATTGCGTTGATAGGCTACGGAAAGATGGGGCAGATGGTCGAAAAGGCTGCTCTAGAGAGGGGACACTCGATTGCGGCTCGAATTTCAGCCTCATCTTGGAATGCTGATGCTGATGCTGCTCAAAAAGCTGACATCTGGATTGAATTTTCGAATCCACATTCAGCAGTTGAAAATATTATTAAAGCCGCACAGATGAAAAAACCAATTGTTGTGGGCACTACAGGGTGGTACGATCAGTTAGGGATTGTCCAATCAACCGTCGAACAGCAACAAATTGGGGCAGTCTACTCGCCTAATTATTCAATAGGTATAAATTTATATGTGGAGATCGCCTCTCAGGTTTCGAGCTTGCTTGAAGGTTTCCCTGAATATGATGTCGCAGGAATTGAATACCATCATAACAAAAAACAAGACGCTCCTTCAGGTACGGCTTTGGCAATCGCGGCAGCAGTAGAAAAAAACATGAAGCGCATCGACAAGGTGTCATTTTCAAGCGTCCGCTGTGGTTCGATTCCAGGGACCCACACACTCCTTTTTGATTCTCCCTGTGATACAATTTCCATTACGCATGAAGCTAGAAGTCGTGAAGGGTTTGCTGCAGGAGCTGTTTTAGCTGCTGAGTGGGTGCAAGGAAAGACGGGGCTTTACACATTCGGAGAATGTATACAAGAATATATTTATAGGAGGTCAACATGAAAGGAACAATTACAGCTCTAGTGACTCCATTTAAAGGGCAAGAGCTGGATGAAGAAGGACTAGCCTCAAATATACGCTATCAAATAGTAAATGGAGTCAATGGTATTCTTGTTTTAGGGTCTACCGGAGAAGTTTCAACGTTGTCACCGGAAGAGCAAGAAAAGTGCATTAAAATTGCTGTGAGAGAAGCGAAAGGGAAGGTGCAAGTTTGGGTCGGCACAGGATCTTATTGTACAAAGATGACAATCGAAAAGACACAAAAAGCACAAGCTCTTGGAGCTGATGTGGCTTTAATCGTCACGCCCTACTACAATAAGCCTACGCAAGAAGGGCTATATCGCCATTTTGAAGCAATTTCCAAAGCAGTTCAAATTCCGATCATGCTTTATAATATCCCAGGAAGATGCGGAACAAATATCGAGCTAGGAACTCTGCTAAAAATTGCAGAATTTCCAAATGTTATGGGAGTTAAAGAATCTTCAGGGAACATTCAGCAAGCGGGTGAATTTATTCACAGTATTTCAATGAAATATCCGCATTTTCATGTGTTTTCCGGGGATGATGCATTCACTCTACCTATGATGTCTTTGGGGGCGGTAGGAATTGTCTCTGTTGTTAGCAATCTAATTCCTGCTGCGATTGTGAAACAGGTCAATGCCGCATTAAATGGTGATTTCATAAGCGCTAAGGAAATTCACCATCAGCTTTTGCCGCTTTACAACGTAGCTTTTGTAGAAACAAATCCGGTGCCAATTAAAACGGCTATGAATCTATGTGGAATGCCGGCAGGAGAATGTCGTCTTCCTTTATATGCGCTAAGTCCAAATAGCTTGAATCTGCTTAAGCAAAAACTTCACGAGATGGAACTCATCAAACAATAGAACACCCTATACACATATGAAAAGAAATCCTTCCATGGGACTTTTAAAGTCCAATTATCTGTTCCCTGAAATCAATGCACGGAAAAGACAATTTCTTATAAATCATCCACGTGCTTCGCTTATTAGCTTGGGGATTGGGGACACGACAGAGCCTATTCCAGATTCAATCGCACAGGCACTCATCGATGCCTCAGAGGGTTTGAGAAACGTTGGAAGTTACTCGGGTTATGGTCCCGAACAAGGGGAAAAATCCTTAAGGGAAATCATTGCAACGCAGGTTTATTCAAGTCATATTATGCCTGAGGAGGTCTTTATTTCCGACGGAGCTAAATGCGATCTCGGGCGTTTGCAAATGCTTTTTGGAGGCACTGTATCCATTGCATTGCAGGATCCTACTTATCCGGTTTATCTAGAAGGGAGTATTATTCAAGGTGTAAAGGATATTTCATTTCTCCGCTGTGATCCTGAAAATGATTTTTTCCCTGATCTTAGCATAGCTTCAAGGACTGATCTGATTTATTTTTGTTCTCCAAACAATCCTACAGGAGCGGTTGCAAATAGAAGTCAGCTTGAAGAGCTTGTAAGATTTGCAGAATCCAACCGATCGATTATTATTTTTGATGCCGCCTATGCGAATTATATTCAGGACAGTTCCATTCCTAGGTCGATATTTGAAATCGAAGGAGCAAAAAAAGTTGCGATTGAAGTCGGCTCTTTCTCGAAACTGGCGGGTTTTACCGGTGTGAGGCTAGGTTGGACAGTCATACCGGAAGAATTACAGTATGATGATGGGTCTTCTGTGAAGGCTGATTGGAATCGGTTGATTTCGACAGTATTCAATGGGGCTTCCACGATTTCTCAAAAAGGAGGCATGAAAGTCCTTGAACCTCAAGGGTTAATGGAAAGTGCTCGTTTGACAGAATTTTATTTGGAAAATGGCAGGATAATCAAAGAAGCTCTTGAAAGTCAAGGACTTGAGGTGTTTGGGGGTGTCAATGCCCCTTACCTATGGGTAGAATTTAAAGGGCAGAGTTCTTGGGATGTTTTTCAAAAATTTCTTGAGGAGCTTTATATTGTTACAACCCCAGGGGCAGGATTTGGAAAGGCCGGAGAAGGGTTCATTCGATTTACAGCATTTGGTCATCGTGAAAGCGTTTTAGAGGCATCTAAAAGGTTGAAAAACAAAAATATTTCATTTTTTCAAAAAAAAGTGAAAATTGCTATTGCATGATAATCATCAGGATTGCTAAGCTAATCACATTAAAGCAAGCTGCATTCATGCAGTTTACTGGGGTGTCGCCAAGCGGTAAGGCAGCGGTTTTTGGTACCGCCATGCGGAGGTTCGAATCCTTCCACCCCAAAATATTAGATGTTCTTCTCGCTGGTTCTTGCGGGGATCAGCAGCGAAAGCATGCCGAGGGAAGAGCTACACGCAATTCATATCGTTTCTACGGAAGCTATATTTTCCCTTTTCCCCCCTTTAAGAAGTTTCTTTTTGGGGCGGCTTATTTTCATATTACATCTTAAAGTAAACTGCAATCAGTTTTATAGTCTATGGAGGATTTCATGAAGCTTACCTATAGTAAAAGAAACGCTGAACGTAAAAGCGAAACAAAACGCCTTCGTTTAGCAGGGGCAATCCCATCGATTATCTACACACGTGGACAAGAATCGACAAATATCGCCGTCCAAACGAGTGACTTTACATCGCTTGTGCGGAACGTTAAACCAGGACATCTTTCAGCACAAGTTTTTTCGCTTGTCGGTGAAGATGGTTCTCAAAGACGCGCCCTTTTAAAAGGGATCCAATACGAACCGACGACTTATCAAGTCATTCACTTGGATTTCGAAGAACTAGTTGAAGGCCATAAGGTTAATGTTAAGGTGCCAATCGAGTGGGTTGGAGCAGCAGATGCTGTTGGGGTTAAATTAGGTTTCGTTCTACGGGCGGTTATCCGTTCGATGCCGGTATCTTGTTTGCCTGAACATATTCCAACATCTTTCCAGCTTGATGTTAGAACGATGGGTGCCCGTGACGTTAAGCGTTTGAAAGATCTTGAGATCCCGGAAAACGTAAGACCTCTGAAAGATCTTAATGAAGTTATCGTTGTAATGGCTAAGCGATAAGAAAATAGGCTTATGGTGGAAGAAAGTAGCCTTGAAGGTCATTATGTGCTAGTAGGCTTGGGAAATCCGGGTCATAGGTACGAGCGTACACGACATAACATTGGCTTCCTTGTAGCTAATGCCGTTGCGCAAAGAGCTGAGGTTACTTACAAAGAAGAAAAGCGCTTTCATGCCCTTGTGGCTAAAGGTCGCTTTGAAGGTAAAACACTCCACATTCTTCTGCCGCAGACCTATATGAACGAAAGTGGCCGCAGTGTAGGAGCTTACTTAAGCTTTTACCGACTAAAGCCAAAAGACCTTATTGTCATCTCTGATGACGTAGAATTGCCCTTTGGAGAGCTCCGTTTGCGTGCAAAAGGAGGGTCCGGAGGTCATAATGGTCTTAAAAGCATTGAAGCACATCTCGGAAGTCAGGAGTATTTACGCTTGAAGATGGGTGTTGGTAAAGCGTTAGCAGCTGCTACGCTTGCAGAGTACGTTCTCGACCTCTTTAAGCCTGAAGAGGCTGCGGTCTTGGATGAATTTATTGGGCGAGCCGCCGAAGTGGTGAAGAGCCTGCTCTGCGAATCGTCTGCAGTTGTAATGAATAGGGTCAATGTAAAAAATATGAGCCCAAATATAAGGCTAGGAGCAAAGCATGAGTGAAAAAAAGCAAAATCTATATGAAGGGATGTATGTCATCAGCGCCACTTTAGGTGATGAGGCTCGTCGCAAGGTTTTGGATAAAATCCAGCATGGAATTACTTCACGTGCAGGAGAGATCGTAAAACTTCACGATCAAGGGCGTCGTCGATTGGCCTATGAAATTGGCAATCATCGCGAAGGATATTATTATCTTATTTATTTCAAAGTCCAGCCATCAGCAATTTCTGAGCTCTGGCAAGAATATGAACTCAATGATGATCTCGTTCGTTTCATTACGTTAACGACAGAGAAAGTTATGGAGAAAATCGAGTTCAAAGCATTAGAACCTGCTGAATAAGGAGAAAATTTTATGTTTATCAAAAGAAGTAGAAGTCCATCAGATGCTGGAGACCGTGGAAAAAAGCGTAAGCGCTGCCCGTTCACACATGCTGGCGTCAAGGAAATTGACTATAAAGACACCAATACGCTGACAAAGTTTATCACTGAAAGAGGAAAAATTCTCCCTAGACGTATCACAGGAGTTTCTTCACACTTTCAAAAACTTTTAACTGTAGCTATCAAACGTGCTAGACACATGGCTCTGTTGCCATTTGTTGCTGAAGTTTAAGATCTAGAAGGAGAAAAAGAATGGCAACGAAATTGCTACTAATTAAAGACGTTCAAGATCTTGGCCGCAGTGGCGATATTGTGAGCGTAAGACCTGGCTATGCACGCAATCGACTCGTCCCAATGGGATCTGCAGTTTTTGCTGATAAAAATGCTGTGAGACGTCAAGCACGTTTGCAAGAAGAACGTATACAAAGAGCTGCAGAAGAGAAGCAAGAATCTGAAAAGGTTGCAAGCAAACTTGAAGGCCAAACGATTAAAACGACTGTTAAAGTCGATCACGATGGACACATGTATGGTTCTGTTTCGACTGTAGATATTGTTCGTTTAGTTGAAGAGCAGATTGGAATGGTTCTAGAGAAGCATTCAATCCAATTGAAGCATCCGATTAAACAAACTGGTACTTCAAGCATTGTCGTAAAATTGCCAGAAGGTGTAGTCGCTGCATTCCACTTGAAAGTTTTGGCTGAAGGTGCTGTAGAAGAAGAAGAAGCTGTAGAACCCACAGCTACTCCATAGACCTTAATCGCTATGTGGGTATCTCCGGCAAAAATTAATTTGTTTTTGCGAATTATGCGACGTCGCTCCGATAATTATCATGAGTTGGCGTCGCTTTTTCAAACAATTAGTTTGTGTGACTATCTAAGCATTTCCGAAAACGATTCAGATCTGTTGATCTGCAATAACTCCTCAATTCCTACCGGCTCTTCAAACTTGATTTGGAAAGCAATTAATTTGTTCCGTCTAAAAACGGGCAAAAAGTTTGCCCTTAAAATCACACTTGATAAACATATTCCGATTGAAGCGGGTTTAGGCGGCGGTAGCAGCAACGCAGCTACAGCATTATGGGCTGTCAATTCCCTTATGGGAAATTTGGTTAACCATGATGAGCTGCAGATTTGGGCTGGAGAAATCGGATCTGATGTTCCCTTTTTTCTTTCCATGGGAACAGCGTACTGTACAGGTCGCGGAGAAGTGGTGCGGCCGGTTCCATCTCTTTCGAAACAAAAAGTATGGATTATAAAGCCTATGGAGGGACTGTCGACCCCTGCTGTTTATAAACAATTGAATCTTGAGAATTTGGAGCCACGTAATCCAGAAATCTATTTGAAAGATTTTGAGGAAGGTAAAGCCTGCTATTTTAATGACCTTGAAAGTCCTGCATACGAGCTCATGCCAGACTTATTGAAATTTAAAGACAGTTTGTTATCAATGGGTTTTGAGCGGGTGCTTCTTTCTGGTTCTGGAACAGCTTTTGTTTGTTTTGGAGATGAGTCCAAGATATGCGTGCCAAAAGGGCAAGCCTATTTCCAGAGTCCGGCTCATTTCATAAATCGTTCTGCGAATAACTGGTATTCAGTTTAAAATCGCAGTTGAACCGTAACTGGACATTCCAATGCATCGGAATGGTCCAGTTATAGTTCATATCTTCATTTCAGATTAGCCCCTTTGCCTCTTGGAATTGAACTTAGCAAGCTTTTGTGTAAAGTTCAGATAAGAGTGGCCCGTTGTAAGGTGAGAAATATTTGAAAAATTGAGACAAGCTCTTCCGCAATAACATTTTTGCACTCCAGCCCGAATAGAATTGTTATTCCTGGATAATAATCAGATAATAAAGTATCTGCAGAATCATAGTCCTCATTAAGTAGATGTTGCTTGGTAAGTTCTAGCTGATATTGCCACGCTAGAGGTCCATTAGGTTGAATCAGCTCTGATAAGATCTTTATTTTTTCATCTGTATTTTGTATATCGAATTGACGAATTTTTAGAAAATTTTCCATCTCGTCGTGTTCTAAAAGGTAATATATTTTCAGGCAAGGAAGCGCAATCCATCCAATAATCGGAATCAAAAGTAATAAATAGAAACACGTTGGGAGGTCAGCATTTCTAAATTGTGTTAAATCAATAGCGTTTATAAGTTCTAATGCCGAAGTGGGTTGATCTATTTTCATCATTCGCATTATGTATTCAGGGCCTAATTTAAAGCCACAGTCACCACAAAAATTTTGGACATCTACTTCCCCAAGTTGAGACCCGCAGTCCCCACAGAAAGAATAATTATTTGACTCAATCATAACACCTCTATTTTTTGGTTTAATAATGAAATTATATCTATGATGTTTTATCCGGAAAAATTTAGCGGAGAATTATACAGTTCTTATGACATAATTAGGAATTATACACGAAGAAAATTAACCCGAAGACAAACCGTTTCCACATTCATATCATAAAATGATGCATCTTTTTTTTTGAAATTTCGAGGTAAAGAGGACGCCGAGAAAAGGTGAAAACGATATGAAATTTAGAAAATTGGTAAGCTCCAATTTTACTCATCAAATCTATATTTTCTTTGTGCCCTCTGCGTCTTTTGCTGTTCCTTTGCGTTAAAAAATTTAATCGTATCCCTGTGCAGTAAGTCTTCTTCGCATAAAACTTTTTAGGGTAATTTAACCACTAAATCTCTCTTAAAATACTACATTGTGTTTTTAACGCAAAGAAACAACAAAGACGCAAAGGGCGCAAAGAAAAATACAGAAATAGATAGGTTTTTTCTGGTGCTTTTTAAATATACAAAGCATTCCGTATTTAATTTTCTTCTTTTTTTTGGATTCTTCTATCTTCACGCACTTCGCTAAAGGCGCTCTGCTCTCTTTATTACTTTGTTCACAACCAACCACCATCGAACACCGCAATCAATGCGATTTTTCTTCCGATACTAACTCATTTTGTGTAGAATTACCCATATTTGAGGAAGACCCAATGGAATTTAGAGATGAACCTTTGATCATTATTACCGGTGGAGTCGGATTTATCGGCTCATGCCTCGTGCGTCATCTTAATGATGCCGGAATCAATAACCTTATCCTAGTAGATGAATTAGGCAAAACTTCGAAATGGAGAAACTTGCTAGGAAAATCTTTTGTTGACGTGCTCGATAAGAGCCAACTGTTCAGCTGGCTTGTTGGAAAAGAAGCTGCAATCGGAGCCATAGTCCATCTTGGCGCATGCTCAAGGACTACCGAACCGGATGCTAGCTACCTCCTTGAAAATAATTATCGTTATACTGTACAGCTTGCCGAATATGCCCTCAAAAACGACATTCGATTCCTTTATGCGTCTTCTGCAGCAACATATGGCGATGGAAAGCAGGGGTTTTGCGATGATGATCAAGATATCGAATCTCTAAGACCCTTGAATATGTATGGAATGTCCAAACAGCTATTTGACATGTGGGCGAAAAGAGAAGGGGTTTTAGATCATATTGTGGGTCTAAAATTCTTTAATGTTTTTGGACCTAATGAAAGCCATAAAGGACGCATGGCTTCTGCAATTGTACACGTTGTTCCCACTGTTCTTGAACAGGGCGTCATTCGTTTGTTTAAATCTAGCTCTCCTAATCTTTTCGATGATGGAGAACAAAAGCGCGATTTTGTTTACGTTAAAGATGTCGTGCGGATGATCTGTGCTTTTTTGTCCAATGGAGCAAATGGGCTCTATAATATTGCTTCAGGACACGCAACAAGTTGGAATGAGTTAGCCGCGGCAATTTTTTCAGCTCTTAAATTGCCTTTAAAAATCGAATATATCGATATGCCTACAGATTTAATGGGGAAATATCAAAATTACACCTGTGCAGATATGCAGAAAACAAAAGCCGCGATTGGCAGGGCAGCTGATTGCCTACCTCTTAATGAGGCGGTAGCCGATTATATCCATAACTACTTGCTGCCGGATCAAATATGGTGAAAATTTTTTTAGGCCCCTCCCTTACAGGCCTTTTTAGTCGCTTATCACCTGCAACAATCGCTGTCATCGGCGATTTTATGCTTGATACTTACACTGTTGGTAAAGCCAAACGTATCTCGCCAGAGGCTCCTGTTGCCATCGTTAATGTGTGTTCAGAGGAGCATCGTGCTGGGGGGGCAGGCAATGTGGTTTTGAACCTACTCTCAATGGACGCGACAGTAATTGCCATTGGCCGTGTGGGAAATGACGCTGCAGGCGAACTTGTGCAGGGGATTTTTGCTAAAGAGGGGATTTCAACAAACGGATTTTTCATTCAATCTGGTTATCAAACTCCTGTAAAGAATCGAATTATTGCTGAAAATCAACAAATTGTCCGTATTGACCATGAAATGAATTTGCCGATCTGTGAAATGCTGGAACAAAAAGTGATTGATTCGCTACCACAGCTTTTAAGTAATGTAAATGTGATCGCGATCTCAGATTACGATAAAGGGTTTCTTTCACGTACATTGCTTGCTGCAATTATGGAATATGCCAAGGCAAAGGGCATTGTGGTTATCACAGACCCTAAAGGTCTTGATTTTACAAAATATAGTGGCACGACGATCATTAAGCCTAATTTATCGGAAGTTTATGCAGCTGCAAACTTATCTAGGGAAGCGCCTTTAGAAAAAGCTGCTGCCCACGTTCTAGCTGCAGCTGATGCTGAAATTGTTATGGTGACGCGATCTGAAGCAGGGATCTCTCTTTTCTATCCGGAATTTGAGCAGCATGATTTCCCTGTGCGTATTCATGAAATCAAGGATGTTACTGGTGCAGGGGACACAGTGCTTGCAATGCTTGCTCGAGCTCTTGCAAGTGGTTTAAATGCGAAAGAGGCTGCCCCTCTGTGTAATGTAGCGGCTAGTATTGCAATTGAAAGGTTTGGTTGTGCTCGTGTTACACTTTCGGATCTAGCCGGAAAAATGCTTGAGTTAGATCGGGGAAATAAAGTTTTTGATCATGAGCATATCTTTGCATTGCAACAACTTTTAAAAGGGAAGCGCCCGATTGCATTAGAGCTGCAAGAATGTTCTGAGTTGACAACAGCCACTTATCAGACAATTTTGCAGCATAGTGGTCAACCCGAGCGCCCACTGCTTATCTATGTAGCGGCAGGTAGTACTTCAAGTGAACTGATCTCTATCTTTAAAGAACTTCGTGCTGTTGATTTCATTCTTGTAGGGGATTTTGGATTTGAGTCACTATGCCAAACTTTGGGTATTGAGGAAGCTTATGCTGCAACTTCATCTTAACAATCCCAACCTTGAACTACCTTGGTGTCCTGCCTAATCTTTTTTTGCGTACTTGCTAATAATATCATGGCCTCTCCAGCATCCAATGCCACGCCTTCAGGAGTTGTTTTTCGTTCGTTCTGGAAGCGCCCAGGGAGGACGTTTTGATATTTTCTGCTTTTGGGAAAGAAGAGTTGATATATGTTTGCTCAAAGTATTTGTCATCGAGTTTATACTTCATACACATCTGGATTGTGGGGTTAGTCTTTTCATTAATTAAAGGGGAAGTCATGATGTTTTTTACATAATTATGGGTATTTAGTTCTCCTATATTTTCTTGAGTTAAATGTGTATGTTTCATCACTCTGCCTATATGCGTCGTCTACAAATTCATAATTTCCAAAAATTAGCTGAGCTACTCCCTCAAAACTGGCAGAAATAAAACCTGCCTTCAGAAAAATGTTCTTTCATGCTTTTATTAATGGGTATAATTGACGCTTACGCTTCCGGGATCGAAAACAGGCTCTGAGTCAATATTAACTGCCTTGGATCGCGGGAGCGATTTAACGTAATAGCCCCGCGTGAAGCGTTAGCGAAACGTGGGGTCGAATTAATTAAAATAAGTTAGCCGCGGTAGCGGCAGCAGTGACAGAAAAATAGTATGAGATAAAAAGTTAATTGCTTAACCTGGTGCGCATGCATTTCGATGCCGGCTGAGTAAGGTTATCAACTTTACCCAAGTTCACCAGCTTCCGTGAGGAAGTTTGCAGATTCTTGACTACATTTTAAATTTATACAATAGTTTTTTTAGACCTCAAAATTGAGGAAGAAAGTCCTAATGCCCTATATATTTCCTT
>JACCRY010000064.1 GCA_013813265.1 Parachlamydiaceae bacterium | reverse complement strand
TCCTTGTAATGTCTTTTTCCATTTGCAGGAAAAAATTCTCTAAATTGTTCATGCTCATAGCTAAGCAAAACTTATTGCCTCTTAACATATACTGAATTAATTTAACTTCACTTACTTCGACCTTATGAGACTCTGCAATACCTTTTTTAAAGTATCCGATTATCAGTTCTAAGATGATAGCTGTACATAATCGGCTCCAAATCAAGCAATCAACCCTTTCCTTATGAATTCCTTTTAGATAGTCAATATTCAGTTGACTTTTCCATCGCTTGAAAATTAATTCAATTTCCCATCTTAAACGATAAGCTGTGCCAACCATTTCCATTGAAAGCATACTTTCTGGTGCGTTTGTTATAAACACAGAAAAATTCAATAAAAGCCTCTTGCTTTTACTCATTGTTTGCCCTTTCTTTCTTATTCCCTTATGGGCAGCTCTTAAACGTTGATTTGTAACTTCTTCAGTTTGGCGATATATTATTAATCTAACCCATATTTTTTCTTCCCCAATGTATCCTTCGAGATTAATTATATTTCTATTTTTAAATTTTTTATCTCTCAGATATTCACCAAGATCTAATGCCTTAGCATCGTTTTTATTTAAATAGAAATTTACGCGAGGCAGCAGTCGGGAAAGAAAATACGCGTTTATTTTAATTAAAGCTGCAAAGACTGCCATTGAAAAATATCCTAAGTCACGAATTATTAAATCACCCGTCTTAATATAATCCAGTACTCTTTTGGCAAGACCTTGGTCGGGTTCATTGCCCCTGAAGATTTTTGCGTCTATCAGCACTCCTTTACTTAAATCGTGGATAAGGTCAATTTTGACTTGGGCTTTTATACAACTGTTGCCGCGTCTGGTACCTTTGTAAATTTCTTCCAACTTTGTATTAAGAGTTACTACTGTACTATCCTGCAATAAAACCCTTCTAAAACCTTCTAGCCCTAAAGTAAGCTTGGGGCATGATATCGTTATATGTTCATGAATTTTACAAAGTAAAAGAGCAAAAACTCCTTTCATAAGTCTGCTAGAGCTAGCATCATTAATTCGTTCACAAAGAGCTTGAGATGATAAGTCAGCCTTAGGATTAATCTCTCTCATACGTTGGCAAAGTCCCTTAAGACTATCTGTGGAAACGCCCTCACTTGGCATGATCATTGTTCTAATAAATTCATAACCACGAAGTTTACTTGTAGATCTTTGTATAAATTTGTACTGCCGGCAAGTTTCATGACATTTTTTTTCATTGAAATTTTCATCTAGAAACTGTATTATCTGAAGTGAATGTTTCATTCGAAGCCTCTCTTTTGCTTTGCGGTTAATTGAGAGGCTTTTTTATTCTATTTTTTCTTTTTTATCAAGGCTTTTCCGTGAGGAGTCTTTGCTTAGCTTGATGCCTATGCGACTACCGCGGCTCTGCTATTACTGTATGTATTCAACCCCGCGTTCCGCTACTTAAATCGCTACAGCTATCGGAAACAAATAGCGATAGCAGAACGCGGGTTCAAGTCAATTAAATAACAGAGCTGCGGCAGGAGTGAAAGAAACACACAACTCAAAAAACGTTTACATGAATAGCAGAATCTGATTATCCAACTACAGGCAGATACACCATAAATGTCGTTCCAACATTTTCTTCCGAAACAAAGTCGATTTCTCCATGATGTGCATGGATGATTTTATGGACTTCTGCTAGACCAAACCCATGACCTTTTCCTTGAGTCGTGTAAAAAGGAGAAAAGATCTTTGCTTGGTTTTCTTTTAGAATTCCACAACCAGTATCTGAAATCTCAATGATCACTTCAGTTCCGCTGCTTTTCACTTTAATGGCGAGTTCGCCCCCTTGAGGCATCGCTCTGATGCCATTCGAGATCAACTGAAGAAGTGCAGTTTTTAAATTCTCAGGCTCAATTAAAACAACAATTCTTTCTTCAAAGGCTTCAAAGCTTATATCAATATGTGGATCAATACTCTCATCAGCATTCAAATCGTTAAGAAGCTCTTGTAATAAAGGAACAAGATCATGCGACTCTAGTGGCAACTGCAGAGACCTTGTGATAGATAAAATTTTATCCAAAAGACGGTTTAAATTGTCAGCCCCTTCTACAATGTAGGTTGCCAGCTTATATGACTCTGGATTACCTTGAAGATCTCTCTGCAAAAGTGCTGAGAAACCTTTTATTCCTCCAAGCGGATTGCGAATTTCATGGGCTACAAGACCGGCCATTTTTTCCAACTCTTTCATGCGCGTATTTCTGACAGCAATGGCATTATGGCGCTGAAGAGTCTCAATATTGCGAATAATAATAAGAATTCCATTCATGGTTGTATTAGAATCAACCTCAACGCTTAGAAACGTAATGTCAAAATCTAAAGTGGGATAAGCAACAGCACTGGGGCTTTCAGAGATCGAGGTGAATGGAGGAACTTGTTTTTCCAGCAAAGTTTGATGCATAGAAAACCCAAAAAAATCATCTACAAAAAAGTCCCAAAAAGTATGCGAGAGGACTTCTTCTGCCGGAAAATTTAAAAGCTCTTCTGCTACAGGATCAAAAATACCCACAGAGCCATCTAAACGGATGAAAAAAGTACCTTTAGCTTTTGTGCAAACTTGTGCAGATGAAAGGGGCGATAACTTCATAAAACTTCCTCCATTCTACTTTTTCGCGAAGGTGCAGAGGTCCTGCAAGCTGTGGCGCCCAAGGGACAAGGACCTCAGGGACATTAGGACCTAAATCCTTAGGTCCTTATTGAAGTAGAACCTTTAATCTTCTTCTAAGCGTGGTATAATACGGACCTTATCGACTGAGCGTTCATTAGAACTCAAAATTTCCATATCAAACGTATCATTGTGAATCGTAAAACCTTTTGACGGAATTGCACCTGTGCAGTGGTAAATATAGCCGCCAATTGTGTCGTAGTCCCCCTCTTGAGGGATTTCTATACCTAAGTGCTCTTCTGCGTCTAAAATATTTAGCTTTGCATCCACAATCCATGTGTGGTCAGCACACTCTTTAAACAGCGGCTCTTCCTCATCATATTCATCGGCAATATTCCCTACTATCGCCTCTAAAATATCTTCAATCGTCACAAGGCCTTCCGTGCCTCCATATTCATCGACAACAATTGCCAAGTGAACCTGCTGTTTTCGAAATTCCTGTAGCAAGTTTGAAATTTTCTTGGTTTCCGGAGTATATATTGGAGGCTTACTGATCGATTCAACGGAAATTTCAAGAATTTTAAGATCATTTCCTTTGTCTTTATATTCCATGTATTTCTTCAAGACGTCCTTATACATCAGGATACCCACAATATTATCGACTGTTCCTTTGTAGATCGGAGTTCGACTATAGCCTTCATCATATAACCTTTGGACAGCATCTTTGATTGTTGTTTCTGCCGGAAGACTGAACACATTCACCCGAGGTACCATAACCTCTCGTACAACGCGGTCCCTGAAATTCAAGACTGATTCAATAAGCTGCTTATCATGATGACTAATTCCAGGGCTTAACTCAGATCTCTGAACAATTTCAATAATCTCTTGCTGGGCTTGTGTTGTAGGCTCTTGGAAGTGGTCAAAATAAATTGTTTGAGAAAGAGAATGGGATAGTTTGAGGAAGAAAAAGGCTAAAGGAAAGGACAAAAACAAGAAGAGAGTCGCGGGTGGTGCGCAAAGTCTGATCGCAGTATCTGACATTTTAGTTCCGAAAATACGCGGCAAAAAGTCTCCGAAAATAAATCCGAGCACCAAGAATGCAAGCAATGAAATTCCAATCCAAAAATTAGTAAATTCTCCATGTTGAGAAGCTTCGTAGAAGAGATTTGTATGTGACAAAAACAAATAGGCAAAGAGAGCATAACAAAATCTGGTCACATTTTGAGCGCAAATGGTTGCAAAAAAAATGCCTTCAAACTCACGTGTCGGAAAAAACATCCGGTGAAGGGTGCTGTAGAGGAAAAATCGTTCAACAACCATCTGTTGTTTTTTGGATTCTTGCTTATGAAGTCGGCGAAAAGCGGTACTAAGTGCTGTAAGCAAAAAGGTACCGCTAAGAAAAAAAAACGTCAGAAAAAAAAGAGAAATCAGCAACACAACAAAAACCTCCTATTCCCTCTGACGCAGTTCCAATTTCTGCTTTTTAAGATTTTCCATGTGAAAATGTTCACGTTCGCGCATCTGTAAAACATCGGCCTCTTCAATATCATCATACCCCAAAAGATGTAATAAACCATGGACTATATAGAGAGTAATCTCTTCGTAAAGGAGTCCTCCGTGCGCTTTTACATATTTCCACGCAGTGTCCGGACATACAAAAACCTCTCCAAGGAACTTATAAGGTCCCTCTTCTTCGCTGTCAATGGGAAAAGATATACAATCGGTAACAGAAGGGTCATCGAAAAATTGAGCATGAAGAGAACAGATGCGTTGAACTCCAACAAAGTGAAGAGCGACTTCATGGCAAAAGCGACCTTCCAGTGCAACCACTTCACGTGCAATCGCTTCCACGGCTTTTGCATCAATTGGAAACCTTCTCTGTGTATTGTAAACAGAAACTGTATCTATACTGTGCGCCGTCACAAGTTGAGTTTTTTTTTGAGTCATAATGATAAAAAAGTGCGGGAGGAAGAGAAGAAATGCATTAAAAAATTTCTTCTCCTTCGGTCCCTTTGACATGAGTGCAAGGCCTGGAACGTTCTTCTGAAAAGCACGTTATCTGAATGAGTTGCAATATTCGAAAAAAACAGAATTTTGAGAGATTTTTACTGTCTTTTCGAGATTTGTAAATCACTCATCTAACTAGTGTTTTAGGCAAACCTGTTACACGTGTATTTTGAGTTGCATCCCAACGTCCCAATTTCTTAAGAACTTCAATACGTTCAAAGCGTTTGAGGACATTGCGTTTCTTAGCAGTCTTACTTGAGTTGCCAAAGCTTGGGTGTTTAGACATAGCGATTAACCTTATTTAATTTTTGGAATAAATGCCAATGCAGCGGAATCCCCAGTCAGGGCATTAGCATGCTCTTTATACCCTTTAGGTAAATTGTCGGCTTTAGGCCCACTTTTTTGTTCTAACTTGGTATGACGCTTACGTGGCGACATTCCTCGACGTTCAGTTTGTTTGCTGATGCGTACCATTCTCTTAACTCCTGATAAAGCTGATTCTTTTGGATTGTATCCTTTTTACCTAGATATAAGCAACAGGAATTTTGTGAACGATTGACTAAAAGGGTTAGTGAACATTAACTGGGACATTCCGATCATGGTATTCATGAAATGTTTTTTGACTCGCGTGCTTCTTTCACTGCTACCGCAGCTCTGCTTTTAATCTATCTTAACCCCACGTTCCGCTAACTCTGCACACGGGGCTATTACGTTAAATCGCTTCCGCGACCGAAACAGGTCTTTAATATGCACTGCCTTAGATCGCGGAAGCGATTTAACATAAAAGCCCCGTGTAGCGAAAGCTGAACGCGGATTTAAGAAACAATCGCAGAGCCGCGGTAGCCGCATAGGCATCAAGCTAAGCAACATATTGATTATCAACGGGTTGCATCTGATAGTAGTTTTCTTTTAGCTTTACCCTCTCACGCATAGTCTTGCGTGACCTACTATCCTTCAAGAGTATCCTTGTAATGTCTTTTTCCATTTGCAGGAAAAAATTCTCTAAATTGTTCATGCTCATAGCTAAGCAAAACTTATTGCCTCTTAACATATACTGAATTAATTTAACTTC
>JACCRY010000063.1 GCA_013813265.1 Parachlamydiaceae bacterium | reverse complement strand
GAAAAGTTGCATCTGACGCACTTCTCTCCTCGGTCGTAGCTATAGCTACGACGTCGTCAAGAATTGCATCAGCTGCAACTTTCGCCTAACTGCTGCATTATTTCGAATTTTTTCACAGCCTCTGCGGTTAAAAGTAACTTATGATAAGACAGTTACACCGCATGCAACATACATTTTTATTGACTCTCACATAATTTCTTGCTATTCCTTCGCCAAGGCACATGAAATAACGAGGGCTCATGTCAGATTTTTTTCCAGTTTATATTTACTTTGGTCTCGTCTTATTTGTCACAGCAACCATTGCTCTGCTTTCGACCTTATTTTCCTCGAATAAGTCGGACTCGGTAAAATTTCTTCCATATGAGTCAGGAATTCAAACACAAACACATCTGCTCCAAGAGAGATTCCCTCTAAGACATTATCTTGTCGCACTTCTATTTCTAATTTTTGATGTCGAAGTCGTTTTTCTCTTTCCGTGGGCCGTTGTTGCTAAAAATATTGGCGCCTTTGCTTTTTATGAGATGGCCTTCTTTCTCTTAGCCCTTTCTGTCGGCTTTGCCTATATTTGGAAAAAAGGAGGTCTTCAATGGGAATGAATCAAAAAGAAAAATCTCCTTTCTTACTAGCTTCGCTTGAAGAACTGATCAACTGGGCAAGGGGGAATTCACTCTGGCCAGCCCAATTTGGCCTTGCATGCTGCGCAATTGAGATGATGTCCACCGCAGCAAGCCGCTATGACATTTCTCGTTTTGGAATGGAGGTCTTCCGTGCCTCTCCAAGACAAAGCGATGTGATGATCGTCGCCGGACGCGTAAGTCAAAAGATGGCCCCGGTTCTTGTCACCATTCACTCGCAGATGCTTGACCCTAAATGGGTTGTAGCAATGGGAGATTGTGCTGCTAGTGGAGGACTCTATAACAACTATGCGATCATCCAAGGTGTTGATAAAATCGTTCCTGTCGATGTGTATATTGCTGGATGTCCTCCACGGCCAGAAGCGCTATTAGATGGTCTACTACTCCTAAGAAAAAAAGTACAATCCGGTCTACCTTCTCGTCACTCGGAGTCCGAAAAATGAATGCACTGACTGCCTGCCAAGAGACAAAAGCTAAATTTGGAAATGCTGTATTGGAAGAGATCTCATGCTGTGGCCAAAGAAGCTTGAAAGTCCTTAAAGAAGGCTTAATACCGATTCTGTCCTTTTTAAAGCAAGAGGCTGGTCCGGGGTTTGAAGTTCTCATCGACCTTACCGCAACTGATTATCTAGCACCTGACCCTCACACAGACATTTTATATTTTCTCTATAATCCGCAGAATTTAGAACGTCTATGTGTCATTCTTTCAGCAGAACGACTTTCCGCAGTGCCATCTGTCATGGGTTTGTGGGAAGGAGCAAACTGGTATGAACGTGAATTATTCGATCTTTTCGGTTTAAAATTTTTAGACCATCCAGATCTAAAGCGGATCCTGATGCCGGATGACTGGGTCGGACATCCTTTACTCCGTGATTATGCTTTAACCGAAGAATCTGTTCAATTTAAGCACGGTGTCAAACCAAAGATTCCTTCAGCAATTATCCCTCACTTCAAAGGAAAAAATGACAAAATTGCCGAGTGATGAAATCAATGTAACCAATTCCGATGAGATCATGGATCTAAGTCTTGGGCCTCAACACCCTTCGACCCATGGTGTTTTGCGCCTTAAGCTACGTCTAGATGGCGAAGTTGTCGTCTCGGCAGAACCTGTTATTGGATATCTACATACCGGCATTGAAAAAGAATGTGAAACGCGCATCTATCATCAAGTTTTCACACTTGTAGACCGTATAGACTACCTCTCGGGACCCGCGGAAGAGCAAGCCTTTGCCGGAGCCGTCGAACGTTTGATGGGGATTGAGATTCCGGAACGAGCCCAAACTATCCGCCTAATACTTTTAGAACTTTCTCGGATTGCTAGCCATCTGATTTGGGTCGGAACCAGTGCTCTTGAACTCAACATGTCTTCCGTATACATGTACTGTTTTGCCTTAAGAGAAGACATTCTTGACCTATTTGAAGAGATGTCTGGAGCCCGCATGTTCCCCTCATGCTGGCGCATTGGAGGAGTTGTACGCGACTTAAACGAAGGATTTGAAGAGCACGTCCAAACATTTTTAGATAAATTTCCTGCGACCTGGAAAGATCTCGATAATCTTTTGACGGATAATTATATCTGGTGTACGCGTCTTCAGGGTGTAGCAGTTATAGATCATGCTCTCTGCAAACAGTTTATGTGTACCGGACCTCTACTCCGCGGTTGCGGGGTTTCTTATGATGTGCGAAAAGCACATCCTTATCTAGGTTATGAAAACTATGATTTTGAAATTCCAACATATCCAGATGGCGATTCTTATGCTCGCTATCTTGTCCGTATGGATGAAATGCAGCAAAGTGCCTCAATCATTCGTCAGGCCTTAGATCGCCTAAAACCAGGGCCTGTGATCTGCAATAATTTAAAAGTTGCTCTTCCTCCCCGTATCGACCTCACACGCAGCATGGAAGCCGTTATCCATCAGTTCAAACTGGTCAGTGAAGGAATTCATCCTCCTATAGGTGCCGTCTCAGAATGGGTCGAATCTGCACGAGGAACCTTAAGTCATTATCTTATTTCTGATGGCAGCAACCGTCCTTACCGGTTGCGTGTCCGTTCACCTTCTTTTGCTCATATTCAAGTTTTATATAAAGTTTTGCCTGGCCATCTTCTTTCAGATGTCGTTGTGGCAATTGCCAGTGTAGACCCCATTTTAGGAGACGTAGATCGCTGATGATTACAGATAAAACCCGCACAGCTATTATAACGCTTCAAAAAAGCTACCCTGAAAAACGATCAGCCCTTCTCCCTGCACTTCATATGGTCCAAGATGAGATCGGATACCTACCTTTAGAAGCTCAAAGTGAAGTGGCAGAACTTTTTGACATTACCACGAGTGAAGTCCATGCGGTGGTCACTTTCTATGATATGTTTTTCGAAGCGCCTAAGGGGAAACATCTCATTCATGTCTGCAAAAATATCTCTTGCATGCTGCGCGGAGCTGATGGTCTCCTCAACACTTTATGCCATAAGCTCAAAGTATCCTGTGGAGAAACGACTGAAGATGGCGAATTTACCATTGTAGGATCTGAATGCCTAGCCGCTTGTGATCGTGCTCCGATGTTGCTCATTGATGAAGAAGTCATAGGCCCGATTCAAGATGGAGCGCTAGATCAAGTTCTTACCGAAATTCTATTAAAGGTAAGAGAAGGGGTAAATAAGAATGGATGAAATGAAGGTTTTAACCGAATTCACACATGACCCCGATCAGAGAACGTTAAAAAAATATCAGGAAAATGGCGGCTATCAGGCCATTCGAAAAACAATCCCCAGCATAACGCCCGACACCCTTATTGAGATGATTAAAGCATCTGAACTTCGAGGTCGAGGAGGGGCAGGGTTTCCCACAGGAAAAAAATGGGGATTTATTCCAAAAGATCCTTCCATAGATAAATATCTTGTTTGCAACTGTGATGAAAGTGAACCGGGCACCTTTAAAGATCGTTTTTTAACTGAAAAAGATCCGCATCAACTGATCGAAGGAACTATATTATCAAGTTATGCAATTGGAGCCAACCGCGCATTCATCTATTGCCGGGGCGAATTCTATGAAGGTATTGCAAAATTAAGACAAGCTATCGAAGAAGCGACGACAGCAGGCTTTTTAGGCAATAACATTCTAGGGTCCAACTATTCCCTAAATATCCTCGTACACCCTGGAGCCGGAGCCTACATTGCGGGAGAAGAAACAGCCCTTCTTAATTCACTAGAAGGATTTCGTGCGACTCCCCGCTTAAAGCCCCCTTTTCCTGCTTTGAAAGGCCTTTATCAAAAGCCCACAATCGTCAACAATGTCGAAACATTATGCAATGTCGTCCACATTGTCAATCGAGGGGTCGCTTGGTATCAAAGTATCGGAAAGCCAAACAACAGAGGCACCAAGATTTTTCAGGTCAGCGGTCATATTCAAAATCCAGGGTGCTATGAATTCCCTTTGGGAGTGACTCTTCAAGAGGTTATGGATCGTGCAGGCGGTCCTTTGCCAGGGCGTAAATTTAAAGCATTTTATCCGGGTGGATCCTCCTGTGCATTGCTCACTGCTGACGACATGCAAATTAGTATGGATTTTGAAACTTTAGCTACTAGAGGCACTGCACTTGGAACGGCATCAATCATCATCATGGATGATAGCACAGATATGGTGAAAGTTGCGACACGTCTAATGGAATTTTACCAAAATGAATCTTGTGGAAAATGCACTCCCTGTCGCGAAGGAACGCGTTGGGTTGTACAAATCTTAGAACGAATTGAAGCGGGAGCGGGTACATTGTCAGATCTTAAGAAGATCGAACAAGTTTGCTCTGCTTTTGCAGCAAATTCTTTTTGTCCCCTCGCTGCTGGAGCTGCACCTCCAATTGTTAGTGCCATCAATGAATTCAAAGATGAATTTCTCAAGTACATTGTAAAAAATCCCAACGCCGACAGAAATCCAAAAATGCGGATGGCTTATCCCTATCAACCACCTTCAAGCGTTGAATCAAACTGATTGCATACCTATGAACTTGCCCTGAAAAGAGAGCTTAAAATGATCCAATTGACAATCGATGGCCAACAAATTAGCGTCCCTGCAGGAACGACAGTCTATACTGCAGCAAAACAGCTAGGGATCGACGTTCCGATTTTTTGCTACCATGATCGCATGCCTCCTTTTGGTGCTTGCCGAGTTTGCCTTGTAGAGGTCAACAAAATGGGAAAACTCCAAACTTCGTGCACACTTCAAGTTACTGAAGGAATGGAAGTCAAAACTGAGAGCGCACTTGCTACAGAAGGGCGAAAAGAGATTTTAGAGTTTTTGCTTATCAACCATCCTCTTGATTGTCCGATCTGTGATCGTGCAGGCGAATGCCCCCTGCAAGATCAAACACTTAGGTATGGGCCCGGGCAAAGTGAGTTTTACGAAGACAAACGTCGTTTTAAAAAACCGTTGCCTCTTGGTCCAGTTCTCATGCTTGATCGCGAACGCTGTATCCTCTGCGCTCGCTGTACTAGATATAGTGATATTATAGTGGGTGATCATGCTTTAGAAATAAAAGATCGGGGTTTTAAAGCTGAAGTCGGCACGCCAGAAAATCAACCCATCGAATCTAAATTTATATGCAATACAATTGATATTTGCCCTGTGGGGGCATTAACAAGTCAGGTTTATAGATTTCGGGCACGACCTTGGGACAATGTCACGGCGGATACAACCTGCACCCTCTGCCCTGTCGGCTGTAACATGAGTGTCGACTCACGTGACCATGAAATTTTGCGAACTCGCCCAAGAGAAAATCGCTCTATTAATGACACTTGGCTTTGCGATAAAGGAGCTTTTGGCTATGAGTTTGCGACTCATCCCGACCGCCTTAAAACTCCCCTTTTGCGTAAAGAAGGAGTTTTAACTCCTATAACTTGGGAAGAAGCTTTTTCGGTCATTGCGAAGGAAATTCTTGCTAAAAGAGAATCGGGAAAAGTAGGCGCTCTTGGTGGAAATGCCCTAACAATTGAAGAAAACTTTCTTTTTCAAAAACTTGTTCGAGAGGGTTTTCTATCAAACCATATCGATCATCGTGTTGGCGCTCCGATTATTTCACTCAAAGATGAAGGTTTACCTCCCGGCATGGATATTCTTTTAGGAGACTGTCCAAATCTCTCCTTTGCAATCATTCTAGGGCTAGATCCAACAGAAGAATTTCCTCTTTTCTGGCTACGACTAAAAGAGGCAATTTTTCAAGGTGCACAAACTTATTTTCTGGGTCATCACCTCCCTGAAATTGCCCCTTATTTCACTAACTATTTAGTACATCCTCCCGGAGAAGAACTTTCTCAGCTGAATGAAATGCTTCCATTAATCGATGCTTTGGCAAAAAAAGGAGGAAAGGGTGCTATCTTTATTGGAAGTCAATACCTTAACACAAAAAATCGAAAAGCTCTAATTGTTAACCTTTTAAAATTAAAAGCAGAACACCCAGCACTTTCTATTAACCTTATGGAAGGTCGCGGAGGCAGTTTAGGAGCACGCTTTTCGGGGGTGCATCCGGAACTTAAACCTTGTGGAGAGCAACTTCCGAAAGCAGGACTCAACACGATCGAACTTTTAGAAAAAATGTCTAATGACGGATGGGATTATCTTCATGTTGTTTCCTCCAATCCTGCAGCAAAATTGCCACAAGAACTCTGGAAAAAGGCGCGTCAAAATCTGAATTTCCTTGTTGTTCAAGATCTTTTCTTGACAGAAACAGCTAAACAAGCAGATCTTGTTCTTCCAGCTTTATGCTATCTTGAGAAAGATGGGCATTTCCTTAATATTGCTGGTCAATTACAAAAAATTTGCCCTGGAGAAGCTATATCTGAGGGCCTTTATAGCGATGGAGAAATTTTTGAAAAAATAGCTGAAAAATTGAATTTTTTTCTCACTGTCGATCCTCAATTTATTTATAAAATTCAACAAGGTCAGGGTAGAGCAACACTCGATCCAAAAAACCTTTCCTTTGACCCCGAAATTCCACTACAAGAAAAAAGCGAAACGGAAGAAACTCTTTTAGCAACATTTGCTCCTACTCTTTTTGATAGAGGCGTCCGTATGCTCCACAATTCACACTTGGCCAAACTTGTTAAAGAACCCAGAGTATGCATTCACCCTGAAGAAGGAAAAAAACGTGCGCTTAATGATGGGGATACTGTAAAACTCAGTTGCAATAAAGCAGTAATCGATGCAATCGTTAAATTAGATACCGGAGTTGCTGCAGAAACTATTTTAGTGCCACTAGGATTCGATCAAATCAATGCCTGCGCACTAAGTCCCTATTTGATCAATGGCGAGAAAATTACGGTAGTAAAACAAACATAAGATAGGAGCTCACTATGTCATCTACATGGGTTATGGTTGCTAATAGTTCAATCGCTAGATTTTTTGAAGTTGAAAAAAGTGGCTCTCTTAAGGAAATCGACACATTCGTACATCCTGAAAGTCGGCTACATGCACGTGATCTAGTCTCTGACAGACCTGGCAGATCTTTTGAAAGCGCTTCATTTGCACGAAGCGCCTTAGAGTCGAGAACAAATCCTAAAGATGTTGAAGAGGATAAATTTGCAAGACAGATTTCAGAACATTTGCATATGGCTCATCAGGATGGAAAATTTTCGCGTCTTTACATCGCTGCTGGCCCTCGATTTCTGGGCTTATTGCGTCAATTCATGACACCCACTACGGCACAATTACTTACTGCGGAAATTGACAAAGATATTACGCATATGCCCCCTCTGGATATTAGAAAGCATTTGCCTTATTGACTCAAACCGTAACTGGACATTCCGATACCGAGCTAACTAAGGCATTTAGCCTAATGAAAAGTGTGACGTCACCCTAACAAGCTAGTTGTAAAGTAGCTCCATTAATGGGGAGCTGCCTTTAAATTTACTTTGTAAATAACTAGACGCTACGCTTTTCACGTAGCTAAACCCTAGACAGCTCCGCATCGAATGCCCAGTTAGGATCTTTGACTCAAGTTGTTAGGTGATGTTGCACCTTTTCTAGCCTGAGCTCGAGTTTGGTCAAAGTTATAAGACAGTTGCTTTGCATTTGATTAAGCATTTCGGCTCATTATTTATTTTTGTTGATAGTAATTCTTATTGGGCACCCCTTATTTGCTGCAATTGCAGAATGAGTGGTCTTGTATTTTGTATGAATTGTTCTCGTACATTTATGAGTTGCTGGTTTGGTATATTTCCTTGACGTGTACTTCTTCTCCTAGGCTGTTGTTCGAATTGTTGTTCTGCATTTCTTAATTCCTGCTGTTGTATAACTAACTTTTCATTAATTTGCTGTTGTAGAACTTGCTGACGTGTAATTTTCTATTTCTGTATCTAAATATTCAGTTGAACTTTCTGAAGAGTCTCCTGTCAAAAAAATAAAATTAGCAGGAACACTATTTTGGAACGAAACTGGATGCATTTGTAAGACCTATAATTGTTGTTTAGAAAAAAACCCTACTTAGGCTTTGACACCAAATTCCATTGAATCATGATCATCATTCCTTTGAACATTTAACAAGAGTTTTTAAGACGCATACCTGAAACACAAACTAGGTGTCAATAGAAATGGCTTAAATAATAGAAATAAGATCAAATTTAGTAATTTTTGTATTTACTCCTCTTTAATATGCTTAAACCAGTTAGAGTCTCGATGTTAAGATGTACCGTAAAATGATTTTATCACATGTTTTACTTCGTGTTTTAAAACTTTGAAGGATAGGCTTCATCACAGCGGACTGCTCTATCCAGGGGTGATCATGAAACGATGATAAGTAGACTCCATCACACCCGGCAATAAAATCATTGCCTTTTCTGGAGTCTAAATGGCTTGAGGAGGAAATAATAGAATTGGAAGATGTTTTGCATAATGGCTGAAATCACGATCCATAGTGAAAATCGACAAGTGATGTCTCTCGCTTACAGAGCAAATTAAAAAATCCGTAGGGCTTCCTTGAATTCCTTCAGATCGACAAATATTTGACATTTCTGCAGCTCTTTCATAGTCCCTTGAAAGAAGGATAATATCTGTAAAATTGCGCAACTTATCCCGCAAAGCCAAATAATGATGTTTTATGCGAATTCCCGATAAGAGCTCTTGTCGAATTGGACCAATGATCTCCACGCGTTGTTCTTCTATAAGTTCTATAAGTGTTGTCGCAACATGTGATACTTCATTCTCTTTAGATTTTCTTCTCAAAGCCTCAGACCACACACCAGTATCCACTAAAATTTTCATTTTACCTTTCTCTCAGCTTTATAGTCATAGCTAGAATGGTAATCAATTGATCCAAATAGGCCGATAATTTCTTTTTGCCGACGTTTTTGGATAAATTCCTCAAGTGCTGCGTTTACAGCATCTTTTTTATATTTAAATTTCCCAAGCTTTTGAACATCTGAAAGAAGCTTTGGGTTAAAGTCTAAGTTGCTTGGCATATGTACCTCCTATAGAACAACTGCATCCTACACATTATTATACACAAGAAGATGTGTGAATTCAATGATAATCATTGACCACAAACAAGATTTGGTTTAATTTGATTGGAATGAGACCAAAAATTTTATCATTAGCTACTGTAAATCCCCCCAATGTCTGGTCTCAAGAAGAAATTGCCGACAAAATGATCGACATGCTTCACTTAGACACAGAAAAGGCGAGTCTACTGCGTAAAATATATCAAAATTCTGCAATTGGTTTTCGCCATTCAGTTATTCCTGATTTCAAACAAGAAAGGGATAAATGGCATTTTTGGGGAAAAGATTACCCCAATTCCTTACCAAGCACATCGAAACGCAATGAAGTCTACAAACGCGAGACCCCCCGTCTTGCTCACTCAGCAGCTTTAAAGGCTATAAATGCTTGGGGAGGGTCTCCTTCTGAAATTACACATGTTATTTTTGTCTCTTGCACAGGAGTCATGGCCCCAGGAGTTGAATTTACCCTTATCAACCTTTTAGGTCTTAACCGATTTGTCCACCGCCTTGGAATCAATTTAATGGGATGTTTTGGAGCCTTTAAAGGCTTGCAAGTAGCAAATGCATTTGCAAAAGAAAACCCGCAACATCGAATTTTGCTTGTCTGCACAGAACTTTGTTCTTTGCATTTACAAGCAGATCAAAGTCATGATAACCTTTTAGCTAATGCACTTTTTGCAGATGGATCAGCGGCAGCAATTGTGGGATGCGAATTGCGTCCAAATGAAACTTCTTTGTATTCAATTGAAAGACAAAGTTCTCTGGCCCTTGAAAATACCTTAGATAAAATGACGTGGGACATTGGAGACCATGGATTTTTTATGCAGCTGTCATCTTTTGTTCCACCCTTGATCAAACGTCACATCCAAACTCTTGTTGGGCCATTGCTGAAGGATAAAGTCGAAATTAGTGAGTGCGATTGGCCCATTCACCCCGGCGGAAAGTCTATTATACAGGCCCTTGAACGCGCACTAGATCTCAATGAGACCCAAACAAAAGCCTCCTGGGAAACTCTTTGGAACTATGGCAACATGTCGAGCTCTACATTTCTATTTGTTCTTGACCGTCTGCATCAGCAAAAAAATGAAAGAGAGTGGGCTGTTGGCATTGGATTTGGCCCAGGATTATCCATGGAAGGAATTCTTTTGCAAAAAGGAAATTAAATGCGTCAACGTGTTAACACACCTGAATTAATAGACTTAGGGCCTTCGCATTACACTTCAGAAGAGTATAATGAATGTCTATATCAGCTAGGACGTATTGGAAGACTTTTGGGTGGGGACCGTGCAACAATTTGGGCATTTAATCAGCTTCCAAAGAATCCAAAATCCATTCTCGACGTTGGATGCGGCGGAGGTCAGATCACCCGAAAACTTGCGTACCAATATCCTCAAGCAAAAGTAAGAGGAATTGATCTATCTAAAGAAGCCATCGCATTTGCAAAAGCTGGAACAAACCCTCTTCCCAGAAACCTTAAATTCTCCATTTGTAAAACGCCTGAACTTCTAGAACCTCCAAAAAGTGTCGACGTTGTAACATCCACACTTGTTTGTCACCACTTATCGGATGATGAAATTATCGACTTTTTAAAGCGCAGCCTCACGATTGCAAGGGAGGCCGTGATATTCAATGACCTGCATAGACACCCTCTAGCAACACTCGTCTTTTCTGCGATAGCTCCTATTTGCTTTCGAAATCGTCTTATCTATCACGATGGCCTTTTATCTATCAAGCGAGCCTTCAAACGTAGTGACATTCTAGCTTTTTTAGATGCTGCAAAAATTCCTAGAAAGGCCTTTTCATTAACATGGCATTGCCCTTTCCGCTGGATCCTCATTGTCTATCCCAAAAAACTGTAGTTAATATGGATCAAGAAGTCATCATCATCGGAGGAGGAGTCGCAGGGCTCTCGGCCGCGCTTGAATTTCTCCGACTCGGTAAAGTCCCTACACTCTTAGAAGCCGGCAGCTATCCCACTCAAAAAGTATGTGGAGAGTTTATTTCTCCTGAGTCTCTTCCGTTTTTAAAACAATGGGATATCAATCCCCATCCGATCTTAAAAAGCCGTTTTCAATCCGGAAAAAAAGAATTTTCATTAACATTTCCAACTCCCGCAGGAAGCCTCTCTCATTTAATTTTAGATCCATCTCTTGTCCAACATTCATTATCCTTAGGAGCAGACATCCGCACTCAAGTCAAAGTTGAAGCCATCTATCCAAAACAGCAGCAAGGTCATAAACACCTTATTAAACTTTCGACAGGTGAAATGCTTTCAACCTCCACTCTTGTCATTGCAATTGGACGTCTTCCTGGATTTCTTGCTCCTTTAATAGAGCCACAATTTCTAGGAATCAAAGCGCATTTTAAAGGAATTGAGCTGGCCAATACTTTGGAGATGTTCGGATTTCAAGGCGCATATCTTGGGCTTTCACCGATTGAAGAGGGAAAGTCCAACTTGGCATGCCTTGCTTCAATAGAAAAAGTTAAATCTGCTGGCTCAGTGGATCAATTTATGGAAAAAATTATCCAAGAGAATCCACATCTAAACGAATTACTTGCATCTGGGGAACGCCTCTTTGACAACTGGATGACAGCTTCAGTCCCCTATTTTGGGTTCAAGAACACTCCTGACTGGCAAGACAGCTATTTCATTGGGGATGCTGCCTTAGCGATCCCTCCTGCATGCGGAGATGGGCTCTCGCTAGGAATCACAAGCGGAATCATGGCTGCTCGCTATGCGTCAAATCAAGATTTTGTCGGATTTAAAAGGGATTATAAAGCGCAAAGCTCTTCTATTTTAAGAGCAGCTAAAGGACTTCATACTCTTTTGATGAATCCAAAGCTCTGTAGAATGGCCATACAGGGATGCACATTATCCCCTTCTATTGGCAAACTCCTTTTCCGCATGACTCGAAGTTAGGTGTCCATTTTAAACCAGTAATTAGTGAATCTGAACTGAAATATTACCTCACTTAAGATGCTCATAGTTTGGCCTTGGTGTTAGGCATGACCTTCTGAAATTTGCAACAAATGCTTTTAACTTGACTTTGTATATTTTTTACCATCGCCCTCGGAGAGAAGCTTCCCCAGCTAAATAAATTTCGAAGGAAGGGGTAGAAATACTCATTCCTTCGAAATTCATTATGCCGTAGTTTGCTTCTTTCGCGAGGGCGATAGTAAAAAATGTACAAAGTCGAGTTTAATACATAAAGCAAATATCAGATTATTAGGCTATCACCAATGGAATTTGTCTACACATTCAACCTTGGTTAAGAGCTTGATGGATCTATTTGAAGATTCCAAACAATTTGCTGCCTTGTAAGGTTCCAGAGCGCATGTGGATTCGTTACTCCCGATACACTTATTGTAATCACAATATCGCCTTCTCTCCAATAATTGAACATGGGCAAAAAGTTTTCAGATAAATTACAATGTACACGTAAACCCGTGTTTAGCAAAACGGTATAGAAATAGTTTTCCAAACTAGCAACAGAGGTAACAAGGCTATCCGATTTTTTAGGAAGATCATATAAGTTACCCCAAACAGTTTGATTCTGTGTCGCATTATAAAACTCGACGTAATTATAAGAAGAATTATAATCAAATGTTAACGAAATTTTATCCCCAGGGTTCCAGCTTTGTACCTTAGCTTGCCACCACCAGCCAATACTCCATACAGTTTTATCTTTTAATGTCACGTGGGTTCCAGCTTCTTCAACAGTCCCGATTTCATGCACCCAATTCGTATTCAACTCTCGAAAAAAGCGAAGAAGGTGGCAATATTGTTGGAAAGGTATAAGAAAAAGATAAGGACTGTGAAAAACCTGACCACAGGAGTTGAAAGCCCACTTACATCACATTGAAAAAGGGCTTTAAGACAGGAAAAAAATTAAATATGCCGTAAGATGTATAAGGTGAAACGGAGTATGCACAGAAAGCGAACTCGCTACCCCCTAAGGGTTAAGCGAGTTGCCAAATCGAACAAAAAAAATTGCTAATTACATATCTCTTGAAGATGATTTACCTTCTGATTGACTCGATTTTGATTTTCCCCCAGAACTTTTCTTTGCTCCACCTTTGCTTCCAGATTTTTCACCTTTTTGAGCGCCTTTTTTGTCGTTATTCATAAAATCCTCCAGTTTAACTGTTAATAATCCTTTCTCCTAAGGAGAAAAGAGAGACTAAGAACTTGTCTTGACTCTAAACTCACTTAATCAACTTTCAATTTATCTGTACATCTTTTTTTAATTTTTATTTTTTTAATCAACTTATATCGACGACTCCGTCTCATCTCTCTCTTGTAGCTTTTCTTTAGCCACAAGACACTTATGATTTGTAGTTACAGATTCAAACTTAAAGGGATAAGGATGTTATTTATTTTGAGATTTAGAATCTTTGTTTCCTTTTTCTGACTTAAAGTTAGCAACTCCTCGTTTTCCAGCTTCATTTTTTTTAGTTTGTTTTCTTTTCATGATATTAAACCCTCCTTTGAATAAATTTCTTTATTTTTTGTGACAGTTATTTTTTTCTATTTTTTTTCTCAGAAATTTCCTGTTTACCTTTTTCTGGGTATTTCTGTTCCAAGTTACTTTGCGCAATCTTAGAATTTTTCGCTTTCTTAACCATATAACCTCTCATGAAAGTTAATGATCCCTGAAGGTACCAAAAGGACATTTCCTTTTTGCCTCTTTCGCCCTCTCTTTTAGAATAAACAGCATTGTATTTATTTGTATACATTTTGTTTAAAAACATTTTCATTATTTATTATAATTCAGTTAAGTTTTCCTAAATATAACTACAACCACAAACACTGCAGCTATTTTTTTATTAAAAATATTTACATCTTATTAACAAATGACGATATAATATAATTATAAAACGGTTTTTAAAGACAAATTATAATCTTGAGTAAATATGATAAACCCAAATAATGATTCTGGTTATAAAGACCTGTGGCACAAAGAAATCGGAAAAGTGGAGTTCGCGACAAAGGATCTAACATTAAAAGAAGCTGTTAATTATAAAAAATCAGAAATATTAGGCCGCACTTGGAAATCTCTCGAATTAGGCTATGCGAGGAAAGGAATGATTGATAATGATACAGTTAACTCAGCGCTTCGTCAAATTCCCAATAAAGAAACTTTTATTAGCCAATTAGGGTCAGCTAGGCATAAGTTAATGGGTCAAGCTGTGGGGGAAGCCATAAAAAATGATCCTTCAGTAAAACGTCATATCAGTTCCATTCTTAGAACTTCAAGTGTCGAATCGGCACAAAAGAATAAAAACCTTGTATTGGATGCTCTTTCAAAAGCAATTGGAATGGAAGTTGAACATTCACTTAATGAAGGAAATGAATGGAATAAAAAACAATGCCTGGCTAACTTAAATACTTTATTAAATTTCCCTTCTGGATTAGTAGACTATGAGCCAGGGGGTGGGGAAGTATTCGATGCCCTTGTAAGAATGGATATGAAAGTGTTCGCCCCTATAGTAGAGGGAAAATTAGACCTCCTTTTAAGTGTAGATTCATATCTGGCTAGAGATTTATCCGAAAGGAATCAAATTACAGGGACTACAGAAAAAATTGCAAAACAAATAGACAACCTCACTGAAGCGATTTATTTTCTCAACATGAGTAATAAATAAATGAAAACAAGTGGAAAATGTTTCGTATAAATAATCTTTTAAAGATAAAAAAAATGAGTTGTAAGACTCTCAATTTTAAATCATTATCCTGTTCCATCCTGAGAATTAATCCAGGGAATGCCTCACCTGCGTAAGCGTCAATTTCACCCATCTGAGCTCTCAAAGAACTTTGCGCCCTTTGCGCCTTTTGCGGCTTCTTTGCGTTAAAAAAACCATCTAGTTTTCCACATTAATAAATTTAGAGGTTGAACTACGTTGAAGAATCTTATTTGAATCAGATTTAACGGACAGTGTACTAAATATTTTTTTAACGCAAAGAAGCAGCAAAAGGCGCAAAGAGCGCAAAGAAAATGTAGATGGACAGATTTATTTACGCTTACTCACCTGCGATCTAACTACTCATAACTACATTTTTTCAAGATAAGGCAGGATAAGGCAGGATGGGGCAGGATTAGACAGGATTAAAGGTATAAGCTAGATGGCTTTTTATTAGGCTCTCCATTCTTTTCATCTGTAGCCCATCCTGGCCCCCTCATCTTGTTCCATCCTGTCCCATCCTAAGAGTTAATCTATGAGTCCTGTAACCTGCGATCAAATCATAACTGCATTCTTTTTCAGGATAGGACAGATAGGAAGGATGAGCTGGATCTAACCAAATTGAATAAGGATCTGTCATGATCTTTGGATTTACCTCGAAGGATGTCCCAATAGTATCTCTGTCTTTTGATTCATGTGCTCTTATGCGAAATTGTCTTGTAAATTGGCTACTTATAATTCGCGGATGAGCCGAAGGCCGTTTTCGGTTAAATGCACCTCTTTGCCTTCACCCTTTTTGATAAAGTTTGCCTGAAGCAATAGCGTACAGATCGTATCTACACCTCTGGGATGCAGGCCAATACTTGTACCAATCCCATAACGATCAAAGCAAGCCTCTAGATCCCCCTTTTCTTCCGCAGCCTCATAAAGTGCCTGCAGAAATTTCTCATCTTTAGTTCGAGCTTTTTGTTCCATTTTATTCATTCGCCTTTTTCAAACGCACACCTGTGGGGAGATCCTCTATAACATAACCTTCCTTCAAAAGAAAGTTTCGCAATTCATCCGCTTCAGCCCATTTCTTGGACTGTCGAGCTTCAATTCGCTTCCTTAGAGCTTCCTGTAGATATTCTGGGATTTCAACGCTTTGCTCTTCAAAAGAAAAAACTCCTAACACCTCATTGCACTTTTCAAGAAACGCAAGCACATTTTTGGCCTCTTCAGATCCAATAGAACCTTTGTCTGCCAAACTATTAATCTCGCGAATCAGCTCAAAGAGCGCAGCTAAAGCGCTTGAAATATTTAAATCATCAGCTAAAGCAGTTGCGAATTCCTGAAAAGCATTGCGCAAAAGGGACGCAGTCTCTTCTTGATAGTCTCGAATTGTTTCAGAAGCAACGATTTCTTGCATCCGTCCAATAAATCCTTGAACTCTTTGTATCGATTCTTTCGCTGCATCTAATCCGGCAAATGTAAAGTTTAGCTGAGTCTTATAATGAGTTTGCAAGAGCATATATCTCACCTGAAGCCCGCTAAATCCCTTATTTAACAAATCTCTAAGTGTATAAAAATTTCCGGCACTCTTAGACATTTTTTTATTATCGACAATAAGGTGCTCAGAGTGCATCCAAAATCTAGAGAAGGTTTTTTCAGTAAAAGCTTCGGATTGCGCGATCTCGTTTTCATGGTGAGGAAACATGTTGTCAACGCCGCCGACATGAAGGTCAATCGAAGGCCCCAGTAGGGAAATAGCCATTGCTGAGCACTCCAGATGCCAGCCAGGACGTCCAGGCCCGAAAGGACTTTCCCAAAATGTCTTACCGTCCCTGGCTGGATCAGCCTTCTTCCAAATCACGAAATCAGACACATTGTCTTTTTCGTACTCATCTGCAGATAGACGATTTGAAGCACATGGTTTAAGTTCATCTAAATGCAAGTGTGAAAGACATCCATACCGTGGAAATTTGGCAATTGCATAATAAATGGATCCGTCATTTCCTTGGTAAGCGATTCCCTTATCGAGCAGTCCTTGAATCATGACGATCATTTCAGGAATATAAGATGTAGCAGCAGGATAATGCTCCACGGGCTCAATATTTAAGGTCTTTATATCCTCAAAGAAGGCCTTTTTAAACGGGAGGGTGTACTCTTCAAGCGTAATATCTTGAGCTAAAGCTCCTTTGATCGTCTTATCATCCACATCTGTCAAGTTCATGACCTGTTCAACTTCCATTCCAAAAAGCTTCAAAGTTCTGCGTAAAATATCTTCAAATACATAGGTGCGAAAATTTCCGATATGCGCAAAATTATAAACTGTTGGCCCGCATGTATACATGCGAATCAGATTATCCTGAATAGGCCTCAAGACCTCTTTTTTACGGCTTGCAGTATTAAAAACCTTAAGCTCCATCCCCTGGCAATCAAAATTCATTTTCAACCAATTCCTTATTTAAATATTCAGTATCCAAAGCACGATAATTAATTTTACCTGTACCCATAAGTGGGATTTCATTCAATTGAATAATTTTTGAAATACGTGCAAGATTACTGAATCCTTCCTGTTTGAGCATTTGATTTGCCTCGTCTGTCGTCATTGGGAAGCTCACAAAAAGAAAAATTTTCGTTTTATCTCCGGCGATTTCTTTTCCTATAACTGCCAAAGGTGGTCCCGTGTGCTCTAAAATAGCGGGTCCTTTCTCCAATATTCTTTTGATTAAGGCGTCTTCGATAGAGGCAAGACTGATCATTTCCCCTCCCATTTTAATAAAACGTTTTTGTCGACCAGTGATCGTCAAATATCCCTCCCTGTCTAAAAAGCCTAAATCTCCTGTTTTATACCAGACTTTGTCCTCGTGAGTCATAAAAGGAGAAGCCACATCCTTATTAAGGTATCCTGAAAAGACATTTGGCCCTCGAGCAAGAATGAGACCTTGAGTTCCAAAAGGCACATTTTCAAATGTTTCATGGTGGACACAACAAATTTCTACGCTTTCTAAAGCCTTTCCGACGCCTCGATGTTCCCCAATAAACGGATTTACAGTTAAAATTGGAGCACACTCCGTAATCCCATACCCCTCAAGCAAAGCATTCTCTTTACCTAAATCTCGCATCATTTTAAAGAGATCTGCGGGTGCTTTTTCAGCACCTGTAACACAAATTCGAAGAGATGCCATTTGTTCAGGAGTTGCTGACTTTAAGATACCTTTCAAAAAACTGGGAGTACCGCAAACGATGGTAACCCCCCATTTTTCAATTCCCTGCGCTAAACGCACTGCATCTGTAGGATCAGGAAAACTCGCAATTTTTAAACCGGCCAATAGGCCAAACAAACTGCTGATCGTAAATCCAAAGGCATGAAATGGGGGTAAAATTCCAAAAAGAACATCATCGCTATAGACATCAACTGCGTGAAAGACACCTCGCATATTACTGAGGATGTTTTCGTGAGAAAGAGGAACACCTTTCGGCAAATTTTCTGTACCACTGGTAAAAAGAAGCACAGCAATGTCAGATTTCTTTTGCTGATGAATGTTAAACACTTTAAGGACAGACTTTGTGGAGCGTTGTGTACGTAACATTGCTCTACACTTGTCCCACAATGTCAGTTTTCGCCGCACATCTTCAAGCATAACCAATTTATCTTCAATTCCATCAAGATCTATATTATCCAGTTTATCAATAAATCCCCAGGAAGTGAGAATGACTTCTACGTCCGCAAGCTTGTTAACAGCCTCAAAATGTCGTGGACCAACTGTCCAGTTGACCATTAAAGGTATCTTTCCTGAAAGCTCTATAGCTAAAATCAATAAATTAGCCGCTGCACTTGCCGGTAATAAGATCCCTATATGAGCTCCTGGAAGATGGCGGATATATTCAGCCAATAAAATAGCACGCATGCGCAATTGCTTATACGTCATAACACCTGAAATCAAGTCTCCGCATGCAATCGCGTTTCCCATGCGAGCGCTATTATTTAGAAAAGTCTCTGCAATTGTATTTCCAGGCGCTAGATCAAGTTTTATTCGTTTGATAGGCTGCTTCCATTCAGAGATATCTGCTTCAACAACATCTTCTTCTTTGCTGCTTATTTGCTTTGCAGCCAAGGCCATCAACCGTGACACAGTTGTTAACTGGTTGACCGGAACTCCTTTGACGTCATACTCATCTTGCAAAAAGGCAGAGAGCTCAGCAATATCAAGTGAATCTAAGCCAATATCCATGGCAAGATTCATTTCAGGAGAAATTGAAGAAGGTTCTTTTTCTGCGACTTCTGCGACTTTTTTGATAACTCTATCCTTAATATCATTTGGAATTTCAGAAAGATTGATATCAAGGTCTTCATCCTTTACTTCCTTTGGAGCCTCTGGATACTTTTCGCCCCACATACTATATGACACTAGTACGAGCGAATCTCCAGGGAGTTCGCCTTTTTGCAATGTCAATCCGTCCGGACGGTTATACCAATCCTCAAGATATCGATTGAGCTCCATGCGAGATCCCTGCAAAGGGCAATCTGCCGGTGCTGGCTCAAATTCGACGATCACTTCTCGACGCGGTGTAAAAAATAAAAGATTTTTTAAACAACATTTCAGACCTGCCATGATCGTTTCTGTCATGGTTTCTTTACCACCATAATAGGAAGAAAAACGACTTCCCCATAAACCTTTAACACGCACAAGGACAACGTTCACTTCGGGAACTTCTTGGAGTATCTGATGCACACCCGATGAGCCTCCTAATACTTCGTGGGCGGACAACTTAACTTTACCTGCCGGATAGATCAAAAAATTTTCTCCATTTCGCAATCCATCCATGACAGTCTCCATGACCTTTTCACTTTTTCTGCGCTTTAAACTGTTGCTTGAGTTGGAAAACTTAGGAACCGGTACAGAATCTATAAATTTCAAGAGAGTATGCACGACTGGAGCATAGTACATATATTCTACGACCAAAGGGCGTACGGGATATTTTTTCATTGCCCCTAGCGTAACTGCTAATGGATCTACAAATACAGCTGGATGGCTGGGCAGAAAGAGGACTCCACCTGGTTTATTCAATATTTCAGGATTTAACTTGTCTAGCCCTTTGAAAACCAAACGGTATCGGAACCACAGAATCAGCCGCATCAAAAGAGTCAAAAAAAATGTAACTATACTTCGCACAATATTCTCCCAGTAAAGAGATCATTCTAGCGATTCCACGGGAACATGGAAAGCAAAAAAGAAAGAAGGCTATGCCCTAAGATTCCTGAAATTATAAGTAAAGTGGCGATAGCTACCGGGAGAATCAAAAACCACTCCGATACGAACACAGCAAGAATGACTCCAAGCATCACTAGAAAACCGCTTAGGCTATAAGCCTGCCTTTCAATCCTATTGCCTATCGCGCTATCAATAACAATTGGAAGTCCGCTTTTTTTCCATGCCACAATTCCCCCTTTCAAACTATATACTTCATGGGCAGCAGCATATTCACCCCATTTGATGGCAGCGTTAGCAGAGCGACGGCCAAGATGACAATAAAAAAGCAATTTTTTGCCTGCAGGATCAGGAATGAGATCAGGCTTAAAAGTAGAAATTGGAAAAAGATGAGCTTTGGCTATATGCTCTTCATTGTACTCCATAAGCTCTCGAACATCAATCAAGACAACTTCACCAGCATCTTGCCATTTTTTGGCCTCTACCGGGTCAATCTCTTTGAGAAATGGATTCATCTTGTTAACCTTATGATTATTTTACTAGCTTGCTTTGCAACTTGTAACTTGACATTCGTGTGCTGAGCTGGCAGAGAACCTTAGTTTTAACCGGATTTCATTGCCCGAATGCGGCAAAGCATTAAGCCACACGTGCCAACCTATTTGTTAGAGCCGTTGTAAGAAGATAGGCTCGGTATGTTACTTGGATAGCAGAATGGGATGCTCTTTTCACGTTGATTGACATGTTAAGTTTACCTTTTAAAGTTAATCTTGTCAATGGACTTTAAATCTACGGATATTATTACGTTCCATATAAAACAGCGTTACGATATGATTAGAAATGCAATCTAAACATTTGGTATATATGCTTAACTTTAAAAAATTTATAATTTTTTCTTTGACTTTTACTTCATTTAACACACTTGTTAAAGCAGACGAAAGGGAATCAGCCTCTAATTTCCATATTAATCAAAGCAAAGCAAATCCACACTTTGATAAAGCAAATCAGCAACAAGCCTATTCGTATTTACTCACCAACTTATTAATAGATGCTGATCATAAACCCGCACCGTTTTATCATGTCATTAAAAGCGTTACAAAAAATGAAGGATTTTTTTTTGATGGTTCTTCAACGATCACTTTAACTGATCTCTCAACTTGGGAAATTAGTTACTTTTATAGTAACCAAGATTGTTGGCAGACCGGTGACAGATTAAAAATTTCTTATAGTAGTTTTATATCAAATGATATGAGGATCGAAAATATCGATAGAAATTCCGCTGTATGGGGAACCCTAAAACAAAGACCTTCAAGCGAGGACAGGGACTATATTCAAGATATTTATTTCGAAAAAGACGTGTATCATATTATTCTAGAGAGTGGCAACCATTTTTCTTCTTCAACTTCTAACGAATGGTCTATTGATGAGACTATTTTTATACTTCACAAAGACACTGACTACCAGCTTTGGAATCTAGATTGTAATAGCCTTCTTAATTGCTCACTTTTAAAACAAAGAAATTCGGATATCCTTTCTTTGGAGGAGAGACTTAACGAACGAGTTTTAGCTCAACCAGAGGCCACCAAAGCCGTTTCCACCGCACTAATTAACTATAGCGCAGGACTAAATGATCCAAATGCACCAATCGGCGTCTTTTTATTTTTAGGTCCCACAGGTACCGGTAAAACTGAACTTGCTAAATCCCTAGCAATTGAATTCTACGGAAGCCAAGATAAAATCATACGTTTTGATATGAGTCATTTCATCGATCAGTACTCTATTACCCGACTAATTGGTTCTGCTCCAGGCCTCATCGGTTCAGATGAGGGAGGCCAACTTACGAATGCACTAAAAGAAAAACCTCGTTCAGTCATTTTGCTTGATGAAATGGAAAAGGCCCACAGTAATGTTCGAAAAATGTTCTTGCCTATTTTAGACGAAGGTTACGTCAGAGACAGTAAAGACATCCTTTACCATTGCAAAAGAAATATTTTTGTCATGACTTCAAATTTATGTGCCCAAGAAATTGCCGTGCTCTTTAATCAAGGATTTGAACCCGAAGAAATTCTTGAAAAACTTGAGCCTTATCTCATGAAAGAACTTTCTCCTGAGCTCTACAACCGTGTGCAGCCCGTATTATTCCATCCTTTAACAAATGATATTATGAAAAGACTTGTTGAACTGATGTTAAAAGGTATAATTCAAAGGATAAAAAATACAAAGGGCATCAGTCTAGTAGTCGATGCAACAGCTAAAAAATATCTAGAAGAACATGGCTTCCACCCCACGCTTGGTGCTCGGCCTTTGAAAAAGCTGATCGAATCAAAGGTCACTGCAGCAGTGGCTTATGCCCTGATCCGAGATGCAATACCAAAAGGGTGTACAATTATCCTGTCGTATGACTCTGACGGGGATAACTGGCACGTTAATTATTAAGCTCTAACTTTTGCTTATGGTTCATTTTGTGCAAAAATGGTAGCATTTTTTCACACAAAGTAGATCGGAGGATCAACCCTTTCGAGCTTATTGGAAATTCGCGCTAAGTTGCTCCTAAGGTCCTGAATATGCAGGGGTAGACCAGGATGGGCCTTAATCACTCACCCTGGCTTACATATTTAGGCCCATTCGTGCCTGAGCAGCATTTATTTAGCCCGAATTAAACCCCATGTTCCGATTAAACCTACCAGCCTTCACTACACGCGAGGCTAAGTTCTGTTGACCGCTACCGCGATATAGCTATAAAAATCCACAAAGTTCTTTTCTAATGAATAACCAGTCTTCAAGCCATGACTTACTTCACTTTTTTGACGAGTTAAGCAAATTCAACTCCTTCGCCATATCGTTTGATATTTTATTAAAATCTACAGAACGCTTAGCATTTACGATCAATTTATACTGTTCATCAGAAGTATAGTAAATAGTTACACCTGCAAAAGCTATTGCTGCAGAAAGTACACCGACAATTCCACTTCCGCAAATCAATCCAAGGGTAATTCCAACAACAAAAGCAATGGCAGAGATTTTAAAGACAGTTGGTACTAACATCTCAAGGCTCATGCTCGTTAAATTATTATAGCACTTTACGTTCACCAAATCTTCGTAACATCGTTTTATTTCTGAAGTAAAATCGTTAAACAATTGACCTATACTCATATTTAAACTCCATTTTAATGATTAAAACAAACTTTTAGTCGTTCATCAAGAACACTTTTAACATGTCAATTAAGCAATTTCTTCATTCTTCCAAACATAATATATATATACTAAGATTAAATCCAAGTCAAATGGGTCTTGCAAATTGTTAGATTAAAAGCTAAAGAAATCCAAAAGAAAGACTTAAAAAGTAGCATTAGCTGGAATTCTTCCCATGCTCGACTTGTTGAGTTGTGGAGTCAACGTGGCAAAAGAAGGGCCAATAGCCTCACTAAGACGTTCATCTGTGTAATCCGCAAGCTCAGGATATTCCTTGCGAAGCCAAATCCTAAATTTCCACATTTTACTAAAAAGTTCTTGCCTATAGACTTTAGGATCTGAAGCGATGGAATTCTTAACAAACTGTCCTACATCGATATGGATTGGTTTATCTCGATAAACACCTGTATTTTGCATCAAAGCATGATCATTGTCAGCATAGCCCCGTGCATATTCCGAGAGCAAAAGGGTCAATAGAGAATCAATTAGGTTTTTTCCAGAGACTAAATCATTCGTTTGTTTAAACTTTATCAGCTCTGAACACAGCATATTCGCTTTCTTTTGAACCATAAATTCAAGGGAATTAAGATCGAGTTCATGCTTAAGCCCCATTTTGTCATAGATGACAAGTTTTTTGCCCCATCCACCAACTTTGTTCAAATGGACATATAAGACTCCGGTCTCGGGCTGCAGGTCTTCGTAAGCCATTTTCCAGCTGGCGAAAACATTATCAAGCTTATGCTTTTTCTTTTCGATCTTACGCAGCCGGTAACTGTCTAAAGGAGGAATGAAAGCAAAATTATCCAGCCATGCCTGCGGTCTAAAGCGCTGATATTTAAAAAATTTAATTACATATTCTCCGTCATCGCTAGCAAAAACATAGGACTGACATCCTTTACCGAGATAATGGTAATCTTGATTTAAAATTTGTTCGACAGCTTTTTTATCACCCTCTGCAAGAGGGACTACATCCCAGCGAGAATCATAGGGTATTTGATACTGGATATTGCTTTCAGTAAATCCATCGGTAATGCGGTAATAAAGTCGGCCTGTACCATAGAGAGCACACACTATCAGTATCAGTCCTAAAAATTTATAACGGGTCTTATTAAGAAAATGTAAAGGTCTCATTGGATCTGCTCAAATTCATGTAAACGCCCCTTAAAATAAGAGGCCAGTTCCGGATAATGAAGCTCTAGCCATTCCTTTAAAAGGGTCGTCTTCCAAAGAATTTCTTTAGCTTGTTTTTTTGGGCCCTTAAAGGTGTCGTCTTCACGCAAGCGCCCTGTATCAATCTGAATAGGCTTATTGCCGATAACACCTGTATTACGAACAATATAGCGATCTTCTTCAAAAATCCCTTGCTGGTATTCACTCTGATACAAAGTGAAAAGGCCTTCTAAAAGCGCTTTAGCTTCGGTAAGGTTGCCTGAATCCATCTGCCTTTTAAGGGTCTCATCAAAAAGATCAGCCTTTCGTTGAAGTAAAAAGGCATATTGACTTAGATCCAACTGATAGGCATAGCCTGCTTTATTATAGAGTGTTAAAATTTTATCAAAAGGCTCTGTGCGGTTAATATGAATAAAAACAACTTGCGTTTGATCCTTAAGCTTCGAGAAGGCAATTTTCCAACTCGTAAATAAGGCATCGCGTTTCTCTTCTTTATGAATCTTTTGTTTCTGAAGTATTTTAAAAATAAATTCAGGCAATGGAAGTGCTGCAACGATTGGATGATGGCGATATTTTTGAAATTTTAGAAATTTTAACACATAACGCTTGTCTTTACTCTCGAACACATACGCTTGATGCCCCTTTCCAAGATAGGAGTACTCCTGTGCAAGCGCACTTTCAACTTCTTCAGCCTCAATTGAAGTCAAAGGCTCAATATCCCATTGAGGACGATCAGAATGGTCCGAACTGATATTTGCAACAGAAAATCCAGCTGTCAGTGCAAAATAAGAGATCTTAATACACCACGCAAGCAGGGCACAAAAGACAAGTCCATAGATAAGGCGCTTCATGCTGGAGGCCTTTGCGATTGTCTATAGGGTTTTCCTCTTGGCGCACTCTGGGGACGAGGTCTGCGAGCACTACCTCTTTCCGGCGGCGGATTACCTATCCAAGAAGCATCTTGTTTAATGGTCTCTAGCACATGCTTTAATGTACCAAGCTCACGGTCAGTCACTAAAGTGACAACCATTCCAGCTTTATCATAACGACCTGTTCGGCCAGCACGGTGCACATATATATCTGGATCATCTCCAAGATGATAAATAAAAACGTGTGTTATCCCTGAAAAATCCAAGCCTCTGGACACGACATCGGTTGCTACCAAATGACTAATCTTTCCAGAGCGGAATTTATTTGTGACAACAGTCCTTACCTCTTGAGATAAACCTGCATGAAAAAAATCAACTCCTTGAACATCCTTTTGCAATGCACGGCAAACTTTTTCAACTTCGATACGTGAATGACAAAAGATAAGACTTTGTTTCGGATTGAGTTCCTTGATCATACTCGCCAAAACATTAGGACGCTCATCATGACGGCAATAAATAAAGCGATGGTCAAGCTGTTCAGGAGTTTTTTGTACGGCTGTCAGGACGATCTCCAAAGGATCTTTCATATGATTTTTAGCAAGTTCCCTAATCTGCTTTGGCATCGTCGCCGAAAACAAAAGGGTTTGATGCTCATGATTCATACACTGAATAACAAACTTGAGATCTTCATAAAAACCCATACTGAGCATTTCGTCGGCTTCATCCAAAACAAGCGTTTTCACATGAGTTAAATCGATATCTCGCGAATAGATAAAGTCGATTAACCGTCCAGGTGTCGAAACAAGAATTTGCACTCCGTTCTTTAGTTTTGACTGCTGCATTCCGGCACTTTCGCCCCCAAAAATCGCAAAAGCTTTTACGCCTTTATTCAAACCAATTTTTTGAGCTTCTGTAGCATATTGTAACGCAAGTTCACGAGTTGGAACAATGATCAGTGCCTGAATTTCTGGACGAGTGGTATCTACTAACTGACAAAGAGGAATCGCACAAGCCGCAGTTTTTCCTGAACCTGTTTGGGCAAGAGCAATTAAATCTCGATGCTGCAGAATTAAAGGAATGGTTTCGGCTTGAATAGCTGAGGGGGAATCGTAATTGATTTTTGCTAAAGCTTGAAGGATTGTTTCATCAAGGGCAAATTGAGAGAAATCGGACATATGAACTTTTTGTTTAATTTTTGTAGAACGTGAAAGCAAGTTCACTATAAAGATTGAATTTATGAGTAAAAGAACGCGAAAGCACACGCGGTTGAAGTCTCAAAAGTGACCCAATATGTACATATGGGATCACTTTTGAGCCTACAACCCGGGTTCTTTGGCCTTGTTTTATCCATAAATTAAATCTTTATAGTGAACTAGATAATAACAGATAAACAAAAAAAACACCAGAGCAAAAAAAGAGGGAAAGATAGGAATTACCTACCCTTCATGCCTGTCGTTATCTTGATTTTTAAGTTGGTGATGCGGATATTTAACCCTCGAATGACTATAGGCCACCAGAGTCTTGACAAGCGTTTCCTTCACAAGTGTAAGCTCTTCAAATGTAAGTAAACAATTATCAAACTGCCCATCTTCTTCCTTTGCGCGTATAAGATGGGTCGCAAACTCCGTAAGGCTAGCCTCATTTATCTCATCTAGCGACCGGGAAGCTGCTTCCAAAGAATCAGAAATCATGATAATTGCAGATTCTTTACTTCGAGGTTTAGGTCCAGCATAACGGAAATCTTTCTCATCGACGAGAGTTTTATCCCCTCCCTGTCTATCCACTTCTTTTCTGTAAAAGTAGTAAGTAAGCGTGGTCCCGTGATGCTCTCTAATAATATCAATAAATTGTTCCGGCAGACCCGCTTTTCGTGCAAGAATTTCCCCCTCTGCAACATGAGCAATAATTGCTTTAGCAGACTCCATGGGTGTAAGCAGTTGATGCACATTGACGCCATTTTGTTGATTCTCGGTAAAATATTGAGGTGTTACAATCTTTCCAATATCATGATACAACGTAGCAACACGGCAGAAAAGTCCATTCGCGCCAATTTTTATTGCAGCTGATTCAGCCAAATTTCCAACAACAATCGAATGTTGATAGGTCCCTGGCGCTTCAATTGAAAGTCTACGCAATAACTTACTGTTTGGGTCCATATATTCCATCAGAGACACATCTGTCATTGCCTTAAAAGCAGATTCAAAAAGAGGTAACAAGCCAACAACGAGGATACTCGTCAAAAGCATACTTACAGTGATTGAAAAAATATCTGCTGCAAGACTCACTCCCCAATAAGAGCTCTGATAAAAATTTAAGGAAATGATCGTGAGCAAACAGCAAAGCCATGCTTTGGCAGATACTACAAAAACCTCTTTTCGTTGTTTGAGCGTCCGAGTGCTCAACACTGCTACAAGCGATGCAATCAAATTAGCAACCATAAATCCTTGTTTTTCAAAAACAAGGGAAATGGTCAAGATCAGTGTAAGAAATCCACTTACAAAAGTTGCAACGCTTGGGTTAAGTAAACTGCAAACCAAAATTGCGGCCAATGGTACAAATAAAGGGTAATGAACGCTGCTAATCAAATTGCTTTTTGGAACAAGAAGCAAAATTTCTGTGAATTTAGCAATACAAAAAACCAAAATGACAATCGTCACTAACAACATTAACTTCCGATTTGAAGCCATAACTTGCGGATAATTGCTTCGGAAAAAACTGATGCAAAGCCCTGCAAAAATAAGCGCCATCAGCAAGCTACCTATAGCTGTAGCCGGATGCCATAAGTTGCTTTTTTCGCGAAGCGCTTTCTGCATAGTCTGAAGCATCGCTACCTGCCTAGTTGTAATCCGATCATTCTGATCAATGATCCGACTTCCAGCTCGAACATGCGTATATTTATCCGGAACCCGAGATTTTAGCTTTCGACTAAGCAAACTTTGAGCCGAAATATCTTCCTGTATACGCCACAGTTTACTTTGGAACCAACTGAAGATGTAATTTAAAGTATCTTTTGAAGTCCCTTCATCGGAGTCAATTAGCGCCTCCATCGATTGCCATAAATACGGAGGCAATATCACGCTCTCTGAAACACCTGTAGGGCTATAAATAAGATAATTGGGCGATGGGATTCCCGCTTCACGTAACTTCTGCAACGTCCGAGGATCTGTAAAACGAACATCAATCAAAATCTTTTGAACACGGTCGATCGCCTCATAAACATGCTCAAAGGCTGCATTATTGACTTCTTTCCGCCAGTCAGGATTATCGACAAGAAAATGTTCAAATTCTACATGCTGCTGTCGGATTTCCTTATCGTCGATCTGATAGATTTTCCCTACATCACGTACGGCCTCCTGCTTGAGGATGATGGTGGCCTCTTCATCATGAAAGTCAAAATCAATTTGAGAAACGACATAAGCAGGGGCAATCGAGTTTGGCTCTAGAATCTCAACATGAATTTCTCGAAAATGAAGAATGAGAAAGAGGGACACAGTAAAAAGCACACCAATTGCATAACGGATGCTTAAACTTGTATCAAAAAATCCTTTTTCTCTGGAAAACTTCAACTCATTAAAGTTAATCTGCTCGCTGGAGCTATCGTTCATTGAAGTCAATCTCCGGTAAGTATACTGAGACCTAGGCATGAAAAGGCTTTGCTTGTACTTGCCCGCAGTATTTAGAAGTTGCAAAATTTGAAAAAAAATAGAATTTTGTGAAATTTTCCAAATGGAGCCAGAAAACTTAAAAAGTTAAACCCTTAGGTTTCTAAGACAATTTGGAAAAAATTTAAAAGACTAATTTTCAAATTATGCAAATCCTACATAAACCCAATATATCAAAAGCAGGAAATTATGAATAGTAGAACGAAAGCAAATTTTAAAACGCTCTTGATTATCGGCGGAGCTGGCTATATCGGATCCTATGTCAATAAGAGGCTTCAACAGGAAGGATACGAGACTGTCGTATTTGACAACTTAAGCCGAGGCCATCGAAGTAACGTCATACGAGGGAGCTTTATTCAGGGAGACCTAGCTGATCTCTCAATCCTTGAATCTGTTTTTAAACAACATTCATTCGCTGGCATTCTGCATTTTGGAGCTTTTACAGACGTTGGGGAATCAGTGAAAAATCCTTACATTTACTATCAAAATAACGTCGTCAACACGCTAAATCTTTTACACCTTGCTGTAAACTATGAAATTAAATCCTTTGTTTTCTCCTCTTCAGCGGCCATATTTGGGATACCGGTTAAGAATTTAATCGATGAAAACCATCCATGCGCTCCCATAAATCCGTATGGACGCACAAAGTGGCTAATTGAAATGATCCTGCAGGATTTTGACAGAGCTTATGGCTTAAAAAGTTGTTGCTTGCGCTATTTTAATGCGGCCGGAGCAGACCCTGAAGGAGAAATCAAATGGCATCCACGTAAAGAAACAAACCTCATTCCACTGCTTTTAAGAAGTCTTCAAGAACCCAAGCAAGAGGTAACACTTTATGGGTCAGATTATCCAACGCAAGATGGAACGTGTATTCGAGATTATATTCATCTATATGATCTTGCAGAGGCACATATAAAAGGATTGGAACAGCTTTTTGAAAGTTCTACCTCTACAGCTTACAATTTGGGAAATGGCCAAGGTTTCAGTGTGAAAGAGGTCATCGATGCTGTAGAACGGGTTACTGGCCTTCCTCTGCAAATCGCTAAAGGGTCTAGGCGACCAGGGGATCCACCCATTCTTGTCGCAAATGCAATGAAAGCTAAGGAGGAACTTGAGTGGAAACCACGCTATCCTGACCTAGATACTATGATTGCACATGCTTATAAGGTAATGGTGTAGCAAAAAAAGTGCCCACACACCTCCATTTAGACGTATGTGGGCAGTTTTAACTTGAACTGTCTTCAATATAACCAAGCGATTACTTTTTTTCTTCTGAAGATGCTAAACTTACTATTTCATCATCTGCATTAAGAGCAGAAATTGACTCCTCTACAGTTAATTTAACTTTCTTTTCAGTGATCTCGTCTTCCAAAGTTAAATGTTGACTTTCAAGAATAGTCAATTTTTTTACTTTCTCTTCATTCTTTTCTTCAGTTCTGAGAATTTGATTTTCTACTGAAGGTTCTTCTTTTTCTTCAGTTTCAATCGTGACAGTTAATTGTTTAGTTGTATGAATGACCGGGGAACTTACATCTTCATCATGAAGATCTCTATTCCTTGGGCTATTGTTGTTATTGTTAGTATAAAGGCGTGGAGAGAGATTTGTTTGTGTCTGAGATTGATCAGCAAAATTAGCCTCCTTCTCTTCTTTAAATTCAGCACCATCTGTAAAAAATTCAGCTCCACCTACATACGAATGATCTTTAGCTTCATTTAATTCTTTTTTCAAAAAATCATTTTTAATAGTAAGATTTTGAATTTGCTCAGCTAAATGAGAAATTTTTTCATTTTCCAAACTGGTTGCATTCTCTCTTAATTGAGTCAAATCACCAATTACTTTTTCTGAGGTAAGAATCTGGTCCTCTAGGCCCAAGATTCTTGCTTCTGCATTTTCTAAAACAGACCTTGCTACGAAACCCTCTCTTACTGGATCTAAACCTTGGTTTTCATTGCCCTGTTCAGCTCGCTCTTCAGCAGCAACTTTCTCAGCATTCAATTCATTTAATTCTTCAATTAAAGAAGCAATTATTTGCTTATGCCCAGCCCTAGCCATGTCTGCAGCTGCTTGTGGGTCAAAAAGAACACCTGCAATTGTCCCAAAAATAGCGACTCCTACATACTTGATAGCTGATTCAAAATTAGAACATGCACCTGCGAAAGTATATTTACGGGCCACATCTTTAACCTCAATATTTTCCGCTTCAGCTTTTAAACCCTCTTCGCTTTTACTTTTATGCACCTTCAGGTAAATTTTTTCAGGTATAGCTGCAAGAAGAGTGAACGCTCCGACAGCAACATGAAAAATCGAATCGAGCAAAGCTGCAGGAAATAAAAATACGTTGCCGACACGTGCAAGCAATTCATATCCAAGAGCTTTTGACATAGACTTGAAGCTCTGACTTCCATCTTCATTTCTAATATTCCAGTTATCTACAGCTTCATAGTACCAGTTAGCAGTTTTGTTAGTAAGTGGCTCTGCACATAAGCTGAAATCACTAATATTATGATACTTTGTCACTCCCTTAAAATAATCCCCATTCATAAAATATCTCCCATTTTGTTTTTGTAGGTTCCTGCTCGCAGCAGTATGTTAGAGCTAACAAATTAGAAATGTATCACATTAACTCGCTTTGATCAACTTTAATATCTTAAGGGGAAATTCAAAACTCGAAAATCTTACTTTTAGATCTTTTTCGATTGATGTCAGGAGACTTAAAAGACTAATCCTAAAAGATTTAAATTTTCATGCCTTATATTTTTACTTGAAAAAACTTTCAAAATTTTATTTTTTCAAGAATTATAACTTCTTGGCTGATATTTCATTTTTTAATTTCAAACTTTCTTTCCTTAATCGATGAAGATTCTAATAGCTTTGGAAAAGGTTTTGGATTAAACTCTGTTTTTTATACAGACCAATAAGACAAATAAGAAGGGAGTTGCAAAATGAACTTGTCCAATTTGCGACCCCGTCTCAAAGTAAAGTAATAACACATGAGCGTCCGAGATATTACGATTTTAGGCTGTTCAAGCCAACAACCCACCCGTATGCGCAACCATGGAGCTTATGTTGTTCGTTGGAATGATGAAGGATTTTTATTTGATCCAGGCGAAGGAACCCAACGGCAATTTATTTTTGCCAATATCGCCCCTCCTGTTATCAACCGGATTTTTATTTCCCATTTCCATGGCGATCACTGCTTAGGACTTGGATCAATGCTGATGCGCTTAAACCTCGATAAAGTGACCCATCCTATCCATTGCTATTATCCTGCAAGCGGAAAAAAATATTTCGACAGACTACGTTATGGAACAATTTATCACGAAACAATTAGCGTCATTGAACATCCAGTTTCAAGCGCAGGCCTCGTTCATGATGATGGAAACTTCCGCATCGAAGCTACTTTCTTAGAGCATGGTGTCGATAATCTTGGTTGGAGAATTACCGAACCAGATACGCGTAAATTTGATCGGGGGCTGCTGGAGGTTCATGGAATTCATGGACCGATGGTGCGGGATTTACAAAATGAAGGTTTTCTGATCATCGATGGTCAAAAAGTCACATTAGATTCTGTAAGTAAAATTCGCAAGGGAGATGCTCTTGCCATTGTTATTGACACACGACGCTGCCAAAACGCGATCGACATTGCACGTGACGCGAAGATCTTGTTGTGCGAGAGTACTTATCTGGATGAACACCGTGAATTAGCCTACAAACACTTTCACCTGACAGCCAAAGAGGCAGCTACTATTGCCAAAGAAGCAAATGTGAAGAAACTTATCCTCACGCACTTTTCAGCTAGATACCAATTCTTAAAAGAGTTCGAGATAGAAGCTAAAGCCATTTTCCCCAATACTTTTGTAGCCAAAGACCTTTTGACGTTACCTTTTGAAAGATAACCTAAGCCTGAAACTTGCTCGATCTTACGACAAGACTCCTTATTTAAAATAAATTAAGTTGGCCAATGTAGCTCGAACATTCCAATGTCGAGTCTAACCCTCACATTAAACTGCTTTCTTTCACACTGCTACGACAGCTCTCAGACTATACTATTAATTTGCTGTAACCCACGTCCTTTTAGAGCCTGCCGGCTCTTCACTGCACGCAAGGTTAATTTGAAGAGCTTACACCATTCTTTTCTTCAGCATATTCGCGGGAGAAGTAAGCGTAAATTTTATACATTTGCATTTTCTTGGCGCCCTTTGTGCCTTTTGCTGCTTTGCTGCTTCTTTGGGTTAAAAATATCAATCAAATTCAGTGTTAGTTAAATCTGTATCGAATAAACTTCATTAGCTAATTTAATCTTAACTATATCTATGAAGAACTAGATTTTTTTTAACGCAAAGCGAGACAGTTCCTATAACACCCTTAACCCAAGTTCACCAGCTTCCGTGAGGAAGTTTGCAGATTCTTGACTACATTTTAAATTTATACAATAGTTTTTTTAGACCTCAAAATTGAGGAAGAAAGTCCTAATGCCCTATATATTTCCTT
>JACCRY010000031.1 GCA_013813265.1 Parachlamydiaceae bacterium | reverse complement strand
GAAAAGTTGCATCTGACGCACTTCTCTCCTCGGTCGTAGCTATGGCTACGACGTCGTCAAGAATTGCATCAGCTGCAACTTTCGCCTAACTGCTGCATTATTTCGAATTTTTTCACAGCCTCTGCCTGCTGCGAGACGAAGCTGGGTACAAAAAATTCGCCTTCGTTATTTGCATGACTCAACTCTAATAATTTGATGTATACAGTTTATTAGTACGTTGAATTTAAATCGTCTGCTTAGACGACGCTAAAGCCCCGGGTATCGCCATGAAGCCTCTTTGCATGCACTATTGTAATTTTTTGACCCTTTCTCTGATACTCTCGTGTTCTTTTACTACCCATTCTTTCTTCGTTTCGTCCCACTTGAGCCATATATTGTTCTTCTCGTCCCATTTTATCTGATTGTTCTCATTGGGTCCGCAGCAATCCCATAATCTGTCAATTGGTGAATGATAGAAATCTCCAACCCAATCATACAAATCACGACCCAGAGTCACTAAACTAGAAAAACCACAACAACGGTGAGATTCAGAATCATCTATTGACTCATCATACAGACGAACCAGTTCTTTTAGGACGTTATTAACAGAGGTGTTTTTTTCGGGTAAGGTCACTCTAACAAGTGCATTACAAGTTGAGATGATATCAAAATAATTTGTGGGTAAATATGTGTCTTGTCCTTCTTTTTTTGGACGAGCATAACGTCCATAATCAACGTAGCCTTCTTGGATTTTTAAATAAGCCGCAAGTGAATCCCATTGATTTTCAGTAATGTAGCTATTTATTTTTGATTGGCCATTCATGGTTTTCCTAGTTTTGAATTTTTCAAAAATATAACAAGAAAGCATTTCCCTTACAATGTGGAATTGCTTTCTTGTTACTTCTAAAAAACACAATGTTTAAAAAAATAGATCCCGCTGATTTGAAGCAATCTTTAATAAGGTGAGAATAAATCTCTAGACCTCTGTTTATCCCTTGTTTGTTCAGATGGAAATAAATCTTTGAGATTTCTCCCTTCGGAAAGCCCAGGTCCTGGTTTATTTTTGGCTAAATATTCTTGAATTTGTTTGATTCTTAGATCAGGATTTGGATGCGATTGAAAAATCTCTATCCCTGGGTTACCCTTGCTTGCCTCTTTCAAAACCAGCATCACATCAACCATTGCTTCAGGATTAAAGCCTGCTGAACTCATAACCTTAAGCCCCCAAATATCAGCTTCAGATTCATCTTGACGACTGTAACTGAGTTGAAGAGCTTGATTTACGACAGCTGCAATTCTATAAGAACTATTGGATTGGTCGCTTGCTGCCGTCCCAACTGCAATGACTAGGGCTTGACCAAGTTGATTTGTTGCCATTTGTTGAGCAGAATGTCTTTCAATCACGTGCCCCATTTCATGAGCCAATACTCCGGCCAACTGAGCTTCATTTTGCAATTTATTGAAAAGGCCCATAGTTATAAAGATTTGGCCCCCGGGAAGGGCAAACGCATTAACAGTTTGTGGGTCTGCTAAAAGATGAAAATGAAATTTCCAGGGACTATTTTTCGCAATACTGTGATTAACTAAATATTTTCCAAGTTTTTGGACTTCTATTGCTCGAGGATTATTTGAAGAGACAACTCCCCCCATCTCTCGTGCCATTTCAGGTGCGGATTCTAGTCCTAACCGAATTTCTTGGTCAGGTGAGATCGCAACATGCTGTTTTTCTTGTGTAACTGGATTTACTTCAACTTGCCTCATATACATGAAAAATCCAATTAGAGCAATGATCACTGCAAGGATAAGTCGCGCGCCAATTCCACTAGAAGGGCGTTGATTTGAATCATAATTGCGACCAAATGGAGACATAGAAACCTCTGCTTTATTTTGTTTTTATAAGAACCATTCAAATGTTCGAAGTTGGAAGATAAGCTTATGTTGACTTTTTCGTTTGAAGCGCACTTTATAGTGTTGGTTAGTGGATTAAATTTTCCCTTTTGCCCGGAATGTGCTAATTTCGGAATGTAAAATAAAAGCAATGAAGATTCAAGGGATTTTTCTTACAACGCGCCTTTCTTGGCTCTGCTATTACAGAGAATTCCGAGCGCGATTTAAAGCCTTAAAACAACGCCATCAAGCTTTCCTGCAGATATTAATAACAATAATATTGTTGCCGGAGTATATTAGACTGGGAAGTATGTAGGAACATACATTTTGGGGAAATGATATAGGGCTTATAACCATTTGACCTTATTGGACAGCTTCTCCTGCAAGCAAGATAAATATAACATCGAATTTGTTTGTAAATGTTGGCAAAGAACTGTTTTCTGGCACCCAGAACATATGCTTTCAAAAAAGATCTATGTCTACTTACCTAATGGCAAGATCCAGCAATTAGATGCACCTAAAGAAATATCGAGCAACTTTTTTCACCCGACAGCTGTCTCATGTCATATTTAGATATTTACAATGTCTTCAATCTTGATTTTCTTTATAATGCAATTACCTCATCGTAATTTGGTTCAAGATTAAGGCATTTAGTTGGCTTTCTTAGCAGCTATAGAGGCTAATAGGAAACTGCTTTGCGTATAGATTTGCGTGAAATTAAAAGCCATTGGTGTCTGACCTGATATTTGCTTTGGCGATACTTTTAAAAATATTCGTAGCATATGTCAGAATGTCAGGCCTGTCACCAAGGCCTACGGTGAGAAGAGGTAAATCAAGAAAATACTGACTCCTACTCTGTAATATTATCTAGCTCTAAAGGTGTCACAGACAGGCCTAGGTGTCAGGCCTGACATTCTGACATTTGCCACAAATGCTTTTAAAGGTGTTTATACAGGCAAATATCAAAATATCAGGCCAGGCACCAATGGCATTACTGTCTTCACGTTAATGCTTCAGGTAAAGACCCTCTAGCTTTTTGTTAAAGACCAAATTTGATGACGCAAACTGGTGACAGGTATGCTTTAAATCAAGACTTGAAGCAATAAATCTTTTGCGAAATAGACAAATATCTTCATAGAGTATATTTTAAAAAAACTTCAAACTTTAGAACTTTATAACCGGATATCACATGTCAGAGACTGAACAAGAAACCAAAACAAGAATTGCCCCGAGCTCCAAAGAAGCCGAAATGATGGTCCTTGGGTGCATGTTAACAAGTATCAATAGCTTAAACATCGCTGCCGATGCCCTCGATGATTCAGACTTTTATTACACCGAACATAAACTCATATTCTCCGTATTGAAATCAGCTTACAAAAATGATAAGCCTGCCGATGTGCACCTCATCTGTGAAGAATTGAAGCGACAAGAGAAACTTAAAGCCGTCGGTGGACCGGGCTATGTGACCACTTTAGCCCAGTACGCAGGAACATCGGCCTATATCGAAGAGTATGCACAAATCGTACAGGACAAATCGATCCTACGCAGAATGATCAACGCAGCGCAAGTCGTTGAAAAAAATGCTCTAGAAGAACCTTCGGACGTCCTTGCCTCTTTAGATACTGCTCAGCAGCTTTTTTTCAAAATCAGCCAGACAGCTAATCCGGCGATGGGTGTATTGCTCAAAGATGTTTTAAGTGGAGTGAAATCTGAAACTCAAATCCCTTATCTCAAAGAATTGGAAGCCAAACAGGAGAAGTACCAGATTCTGGGGCCTGATGCAGGTGGTGTTACAGGCGTTCCTTCTCATTTTGTTGACTTTGATAAGATGCTCAATGGTTTAAATAACTCCAATTTAATGATCTTAGCTGCTCGTCCGGCTATGGGAAAAACTGCCTTTGCTCTAAATGTTGCAGAAAATGTCTGTTTTAAAAGTAATGTACCTGTGGGTATTTTCTCTTTGGAGATGAGTGCAGAGCAACTTGTACATCGAATTATTTGTTCCCAGTCGCAAGTAGAGTCAAATAAGATTAAAACCGGATCCTTGGATAATCGTGAATTTCAACGTATCGTACAATGTGTTGGACAGATGCAAAATCACACAATGATCATTGACGATCAACCGGGTTTGAAGATTACCGATTTGCGAGCACGTGCTAGACGCATGAAAGAGTCTTATGATATCGGATTTCTGGTCATCGATTATTTGCAATTGATTTCAGGTTCAGGAAATAATCGCACAACAGAGAATAGGCAAAGTGAAATCTCTGAAATTTCACGCATGTTGAAAAACTTGGCTAGGGAGCTCAATATTCCTGTTCTTTGCCTTTCTCAGCTATCTAGAAAAGTAGAAGAACGGCCTGGTCATCGTCCTGTAATGAGTGATTTGCGTGAGAGCGGAAGCATCGAGCAGGATTCTGATATCGTGATGTTTTTGCTACGCCGTGAATATTATGATAGTCAGGATAAACCTGGCCTGGCAGAGCTTATCGTTGCAAAAAACCGCCATGGAGCTATTGGCACAATTAATTTAACATATCGTAAAGAAATTGTCAGGTTTGAGAATCATGTCGCGTTAAAATATACTCCCGCCGAAGAGGCTGAAGTCAACTCAGCTTTTGGTGCATTTATGCCACAATAAAAGATGCTTGACTGCTCAATTTTGGATGTGATAAAAAGACTACTTTTACGGAAAAGAGGAAAGCCTCTTTTCAGTTCTGCTATACCGGGCTCGGTTAGGTTGTGAACATGTATGGGGTGCGAGAATGTAAAGATCAATCGGTTTGTGACGATTCCATAGCCTTCTATGGATGTGGAACAAAGCAATTGAGACTGACGTCCGCAGCCCCTAGAAATGTTCACAACCTAGTACTCTGTCAAACTTAAATTGACACATTGGGCTAGCGCGAAAGTTCCCGCGGTTGCACGATCGAAAAAGGGGTAGTATATCTATCCAACACCTTTTTCGATCGCGCAACCCCGGGGCGTTGGCGCCGCCCAATGTATCATCAAGCTTGACAGTGTGCTCGCCGTGAGCGGAATACACTGCGCGCGGTATTAACTTAAGGCAATATGTCAAACCAAAATTGAGGACCAAATGAAAGTTCATATGAAATTGCGTCTGTTTCTTTGTCTCTTTGTAATGCTAAGCGGTGCTCTCTCTGGCGGAATTGAAAAGCATTTCAAATCAGCTCCGAAAAAATCTGGAAATCATCAAATGAAAGGTATTGATTTCATTTATATGATCAATCTTGATCAAAGGCCAGAAAAGTTTGCCCTAAGTCAGGCAGAACTGGCACCTTACGGGATTTACCCTTATCGCTTTTCTGCTGTCAACGGTTGGGAGCTGTCAAAGGGGACTTTGAATAGCGCGGGCGTGACATATAAACCTTGGATGCTCAATGACCTTTTGGGGACTGCCTACCTTCCAGAAAATGATGGTAAAGCGACACATGAAATGATGAGTGTCGTTGGACGCAATTACTATAGTCATCATATGTCCCGAGGGGCTATAGGGATTGTTTTAAGCCACCTCTCCATCCTTCAAGATGCCTATAATTCAGGATACAACACAATTTGGGTCATGGAAGATGATGTTCAAGTTGTAAGAAATCCTCATGAATTGACTTCTTTAATTAAGGAATTAGACAAAGTCGTAGGGCAAAAAAATTGGGATATCTTATTTACAGATCCAGATACAAAAAGAGCGAATGGCGAATATATTCCGTGCACAGGCCATGCCAGAAAACCCAACTTTACTCCCAAAAATACAGAAAGATTTAGAGCACGTAAAATTATTAATGACAAGTTTGTTAAAACTGGAGCGCGTTATGGGGCTTATTCTATGATTGTGCGCAGATCAGGAATGAAAAAACTCTTAAATTTTGTAAAGACTTATGGTATCTTTCTACCTTTTGATCTAGAGTTTTACTTGCCTAATGACATTAATCTTTATACACTGCGCTACGATGTCGTTTCTACGCTCCCTGCTGCACTTTCTGATAATGGAGCACCTCGTTACAATGAAATAATTAAATAAAGAGAACGTTTACATGGATATGATTCCTCAAGAATGCATGAATGCACCCTTCCATAGCACATATATTGCAAAAAATGTGCAGTCGGAAATCTGCCAGACGCTCATCTTAAAACAGAATGTTTTCAAAGCTATGGATCAACTGGAAGGTTGGTGCTCTTTAGATAAAGCATCGATTCTTGTCGATCTTGTTCTTGCGCTTAAACCTCATGTGGTTATTGAAATTGGAGTTTTTGGAGGTAAATCACTCGTTCCAATGGCCTTTGCCTTGAAGCATAACAATAGAGGCAAAATATACGGAATTGACCCATGGATTGCTTCGATCTCTGCAGAGGGAATGACTCCTGAGCATGCTGAGTGGTGGAATTCGATTGACCATGAACAAATTATGCAAACGCTTATTACAAGAATTGGCGAATTTGAATTAAACGATTATATTCAGTTATTACGTAAGACTTCTGAAGATGCAAAAGTGTCAAAAAAGATTGATCTTTTGCACATCGATGGCAATCACTCTGCAGAAACGTCTTATTTTGATGTAACAAAGTGGGTTCCTCTTGTTAGAAGTGGAGGAATTATTATTTTTGATGATCTCGACTGGGATACCACTGTAAATGCCGTGGAGTGGCTCAATACACATTGTATTAAAGTCGCCGAGATCAAAAGTACGAATATATGGGGGATTTGGTTAAAGCCATGAACATTTGTGTACTAATCTTTTGCCTTTTGTCATTATATGCTTTCCCTCTTATGGAAGGAAAACAAGAAAACTTATCGGACATGGTGGTAGCAACAACCCAAATTAAAATTAAGGGCTACCCAAACATTTGGAATCCCTCTATCGTAAAGACAAAAAATGGGTTTTTGCTTACATTTAGATATACCCCTGTGAAACATGAACTTTCGTATGTTGGCATCATTAAGCTTGATGAATCCCTAAAACCCATTGGCAAACCGCAATTTTTGAATACCCGGAATCCGGGAGATAAAATTGACTCTCATTCTGAAGATGCCAGGATCTTTTCTTTTAACGGTGAACCATATGTTATTTATAATGACTCCATTGAAACAAATGATCTTACCATCAGGCATCGTAGAGAAATGTATGTGGCGAAAGTTCTTCTTGATGATCAAAATATACGTATAACTCGACCTATAAAGCTCTATCATCCTGAGAAACATAAGCATATTGACACCCAAAAAAATTGGGTACCTTTTATTTGGGATGGCGTTCTTTTGCTCGGATATTCCTTAAATCCTCATGAAGTCCTTTATCCAAACCTTAGCACTGGCGAAAGTCCTGTTGCTTGTAGAAGCTCCTTTTTCTCGCCTTGGAGATGGGGTAATTGGCGGGGAGGAACTCCTGCGGTGCTTGTTGATGGAGAATATCTTGCATTCTTCCATTCTTCAATGATGACCCGATCTGAAGCATCAAACGGTGTTTTGATGTACCACTATTACATGGGTGCCTACACCTTTTCGGCTGAGCCGCCCTTTAACGTCCTTTCGGCATCGATTGCACCTATCGTCGGGCGAGACTTTTATACTGCTTCAGACCATGAAAAAAGAGTGATTTTTCCAGGTGGATTTGTAGTTGTCGGCTCATCTATTTATGTAGCTTATGGAAAAGATGACTGTGAGGTGTGGATCGCGATCTTGGATAAATCTAAATTAAAGAAATCGATGTTGCCAGTTGAGGAGCTATGACCGTACGTTTTTTTATCCTACTTCTACTTTTTTGCATGTCTTTGAATGGAGGAGACAGTGAATCGGATATAGGTGCATTAAAAATTAATTTATTTTGTGCCGATCGTAGCGGTCTTTCTAAAGACCGTTTAATTCTAGGAGATGCGCTCCAGTCTTTAGGTTGCACAGTAGCATTCTATGAGATCGATGGAAATCCAAATGCCATGGCTGCAGATATCAATATCTTTTGTGAAACATTATGCCCTACATGCTTCTCGAAAGCTCCGTTGAATTGGTTCATTCCTAATCCAGAGTGGGATTGGAATCATGACATCATGAATCTTCTGAAATCCATCGATTTAATTCTATGTCGAACACATGAGGTTCAACGCATTTTTTCCGAGTTAAAAAAAGAAACGTTCTTTTTGGGATTTTCAAGTCCAGATCATTACGATGCTACTATTTCCAAAAATTATGCCGATTTTCTTCACCTCCCGGGGACTAGTTGGCAAAAGGGAACACGTCCTATTCTTCAAGCATGGAAGAAAAACCCTCATTTTTCTCAGTTAACAATCGTTAAGAATTCGGATTTAGGACAAGGAATACCTTTTAATGTTACGTGGGCGAATCAATGGCTATCAGAAGAGCATCTTCGCCATTTGCAAAATTCTTCTGGTGTTCATCTTTGCCCTAGTGAGACAGAAGGATTTGGTCATTATCTTATGGAAGCGATGTCAGTAGGGGCAGTCGTCGTAACAACAGATGCTCCACCTATGAATGAATTTATCTTAGATCAACGTTGTCTGGTTCCATATACTTCATGGCGATTTCAAAAGCTTGCCACTAATTTTTATATTGATTCAGCTGGTGTTGAAGAGGTTGTTACAGGATTAATGAAGCTATCTTCAAGTGAGTTAGAGGCTATTGGTAAGAAAAATCGCAAAAGATATCTTAAACTAAAAAATGAGTTTAAAAAGAATCTTGAGCAACTGCTTCGAAACGTCAAGTCAGCTTAGACTACGCAAAAAAAACTGTATGGGGCATTCTGATCATGCGTTTTACTCAATCTTTTTTTTTGAAGAGAGTGCCATTAGCTTTTATTCAACGCAAAGACGCAGAGAGTAGCACAAAAAAGATGAAGAAAATAAATTGGCGAGGAGCTCGATTCAAACTTGATTAAATGATTGTTTTGTAAAAATGCTCAATCACATTTGCACAAAATAATTATTTCATAGTTTGAGTCGGCCACATTCCATAGCAAACTCCAAGTCAACTAACTTTATGCTTTGCTGCTGTCAGCCTCTTCTGCTTTTCCACGTCTTTGCATCTTTGCGTTGAATAGAGCTGGTTACGCCCTTCAAAAAATGATTGGGTTAATAGCTTGATTACGATGCCGGCTGATTAAGGTGCTTAACGTCATCAGAATGCCCCGTTACAGGTTCAATCAATTTAATTCCAATAGACAGCAATACAGCATTTCATCTAATATTAACGCTTAATATTAGGAGCAAAAAAGTGATAACAAAAATGAAATTACTATTGTCTAAGCCTAGAGGCTTTTGTGCGGGTGTTGAGCGTGCAATTGAAACTGTAGAAAAAGCCCTTTCTCTCTGGGGTGCACCCATCTATGTTAAGCATGAAATTGTGCATAATAAACATGTTGTCGAGGATCTCAAAGCTAAAGGTGCCGTTTTCATTGAGGAGCTCAAGGACGTCCCGAACGGAGCCAGACTCATCTATTCGGCGCATGGTGTATCGCCGGCCGTTCGTGAAGAAGCCAAAGAACGTCAGTTGATTGAAATTGATGCGACCTGTGGACTGGTTACACGCGTGCATTCCGCTGTTAAGCGATTTGCAGCTCAAGGGTACCAAATTATATTAATCGGTCATCGTAATCATGTTGAAATTATTGGCACAGCAGGTGAAGCTCCTGATGTGACGACGATTGTAGAGTCAGTTGACGATGTGGCTTTGCTGTCGTTTAGTCCAGAAACAAAATTGTTCTATATTACTCAAACGACGCTTAGCCTTGATGATGTTAAAGAAATTACTGATGCCTTAATTTTGAAATATCCCGCAATTGTAACGCTTCCAAGTTCATCCATTTGTTATGCAACGACAAATAGGCAGTTAGCCTTGGGAGAAATAACGGATGTTACGGATCTTGTACTGGTCGTTGGGGATCCTACTAGTTCTAATTCCAACCGACTACGTGAAATGGCTTCTCGTCGAGGCGTTACTGCATATCTGATCAACAATGAAGCTGAAATTGATGCAAAGTGGCTGAAAGGTGTTAAAACAATCGGTCTTACTGCTGGTGCGTCAACGCCTGAAGAAATTGTACAAAAGTGTATTCAAAGATTAATTGATTTTGGAGTAGAAGACGTTGAGGATGTTGTTTATATTACGGAAGATGTTGTGTTTCAACTTCCAAAGCCTATCGTCAATGCTTTTATTGAAATAAAAAGAGATTGACGTGTTGTAGAGAATTGTGCAGTATCAGCTCATTTACATCATAAGGAGCTATATGCAAATTTTCCACATATCAATATTTTATGCCCTCACAATGGCCTGTACATCAATGATGATGGCTTTTGATTATCCGTGTATTCCCTCTTTTTCGGAGGTTGGATTGTCCGGTTTTGCTGGTTTTGAGAATTTTAGAGGGATGGCGGATGGTAATGTTGGTGATAATAATGGTGCGCACTTTGGTGCAGAGTTAGTCTGTCCTTTGCCATATTTAGATATGTATAAAGTAGGCGTGCAACTTGCAGGAAGTGTAGGCGCTTATGATTTTGCTGGACGTGCCACAACTTATCACCACAAAAAAGCTATTCAGTATCAAGAATTTTTAACTGCCGGTTTTTTTATATATCCTAGTTCTTTTTGTCCTGTAGGTATTGGAATCGTTTCTGATTGGATGTTTAACAAAAATTATGGGATCTATGCTCAAAGACCAACGATTCAACAGTATCGTGCAAAGGTAAGTTATTTTATGACTCCTAACGATGAAATGGGTTTTTGGGGGAGTTATGATGCAAAAAAAACACATAAATTATACAATTACGGATTTATTAAGAGTAAGCTGACGTATCGGGCTATCGGACAAATTAATTTGTTTTGGCGTCATTTTTTTGGATGTGGAGTGGAGTCGACTCTTTGGATTGGCACACCAGTCCGAAATCGGCTTAATAGAATTCAGTCTAACCGAGCGGGCAAATACATTGTCGGTGCTGAATTGACTGTTCCATTTTTTGACTCTTGGGCGATCAGTGGCAAAGCTTGCTATATGCAGCCAGGAACAAGAAAGGGACGGGTGGGAGCTCGGGAATATGTTAGCAATATTGCAATTAACCTAATCTATTATATGGGTGGAAATCCAAATATCGGTAAGAGCGTTGCATGGACTCCGTATATTCCAATTGCTGATAATAGTAATTTCTTTGTAGATGTGTGCACAAAATCAACAAACCACGTTGGACGATTTAAGCTCTAGCCTTTGAAGTGCAACTAGCTCTTTTAATGCGAAGATCTCGAAGAAGCGCGGATGAAGGTAAGAGTGAATTGTAGCCATGAATCGGTGATTGGTAGACCGATGCTGCTATACCACGGTAGTGGTCAACAGAAATTAGCGCCACGTGAGACGATTGCATGAGTGACGATAAAATATTTTGAAAATCACCTTAACTATCTGCTTTTCAGAAAGTTAAGGCCCTAAACTGAAAACTTGTCTTAAAAAATGAATCGGGCTGACAATGCTATGACAACAGTTTTAAAATATTTTATTGGCACTTATGCAATCGTCTCACGCGCAGTGAAAAGCCGGTAGGTCTGAACGGAACGTGGGGTTTGGTCAACAACAAAACATAGCCGCGGCAGCGGTAAACAGCTGTCAAACCTTAAAATAGCCTCTTGTATCGCTACCGGGGCTATGATGATCCATTGGCATAACCCACGTTCCATTTCAGACTTTCCGGCATTTCACTGCACGCGGCGCTAATTTCTGTTGACCACTGGCGTGGTTCTAATTTCCCCTTCAAAAACGAAAATTTTTTAGACTTTTACAAAAGTTGAGTCCGAGTATGGCTGCAAACCCTGCCTTCTCTTGTGCCTTTACGTCACCTAAATAATATGTTTTTAGCTCACAGAGAGAAACACAGATGTTGTAAGCAATCTTTACTTATCTATCTCTGTATTTTCTTTGCGCCTTTTGCTGCTCCTTTGTGTTAAAAAAAATAACCTAGTCGTATTCGAATAAAACTTAAAACGCAATTTAAAGCTCTATTTTCTCTATGAAGTATATTAAATTTTTTTTTAACACAAAGAAGCAGCAAAAGACGCAAAGGCACAAAGATCATTTAAAATTCGGATGGATATTGGGGTGTAATTGACGAAACAGAAGTGGGGAAATATTAAAATTCTTTTCTGTTTTCTCTGCATCCTCCGGGGCTCTGTGCTTCAAAAAATGATATGTTATTTTCCCGATAAGGGTGTTATCGGGCTGCCTCCCTTTTGAATAATCTGGCTGTATGCCATGACCATAGATTAGTCTATTAGGCGCTGATAATCGTCTTTGACTAGCTTGAAAATATGGTCGGTCCGCAATTCTCTGTTTTTTCGCTTATCTGTGGGAATATTTCCAGGGAAGTCGCGCATTTCGATTTCGTTACCAAAGCTAAGGCTGACAGGCGTGCATTGCGCATACCGACGTTCACCAAGTGTTTTCGCAATGCTCGCAGGTGGAGGTAAAAGGTGGTAAGTCGATAACGCTAATGGATAAAAATGTGTCGCAGGTTTAACCTGCTGTGAGATCAGATAAAAAAGTTCAATGCTTTGAAAATCAAAAGGTGCCACTTCGACAACCCCTTCAGAATTCATGCGGTCTCGCCCTCCGCTCGGTGCAACGTAAATACACTTGCCACCTTCTTCTAAAAGTGATTTCATTCTTTGTAATGTTTTTTGATTATGCAATTGTTTCTGTGTTTTTTCTTCTGGAGGAGACTCGAGATATTTTTTAGAAAAAATACAGAGAAGATTGCATCCGCGACTAAAGGGAATGGCAAGAGGGTCTGAAATAACTCGATGCCCAGCTACAAAGATGATTTCTTTAACTAAGTCAGGAAATTTGCTTTCCAACAATAGATTAATGATTTGAGGGTCGGGCTCTGTCTGGTGGTTAGCAAAGAGAATGACATTCTCTTTGTTTTTTACTTGCTGCGCAATTTTTTCGACATTTTCAAGATTGATAACTTTTGAACGATCAAAAAGTATTAAAGGTCGCATGAGTTCAAGGCCGAAACGATAGTAGTCAAAAGGAGATGTAATACGTTGATGATAGGGTTCAAAGGCAAAAGGAGTTTGAAGTTGATCCATTACAAGATCTGTAAATGTATTTAAAAGGGGATAAAAATCAGAAAACTCCTTATCGTTACTTTCAAGAGCTTCTTTATAGCTTTCAAAAAATTTTTTTAAGCCCTCTCCAATTTGTAGAGGGAATTGACCTGCAGCAATTAAATGATCAATATTTTTCAATGGATCCATAGTAGATATACCTAAACTTCAACACGGGTATTCGATACATTTGAAATAAAACGATAATCATTAATATGAAGATCACTGTCGATAGCAAAGTCAAGCTGAGCTTTCATTTCATTTGCGAGTTTTTTTAAGTACGGTTTATCTATCGGTTGAAGATAGCGATCTAATTCTGGATGCACCACAAGTTTGAGTGAATATTGTTGTTGGCAGAACACCGCTTTTTTAAGAGAACGTTCAATTTCGATGGAGATACTCTCATGAGTTTTTACAAGACCACTGCCAATGCAGTATGGGCATCCGGTAAATATTGTTTGTACAAGTGATTCACGGTTGCGTTGCCTCGTCATTTCAATAAGGCCAAATTCGCTCATTCCTAAAACAGTGCATTTTGCGCTATCTTCTTTCATACACTCTTTCAGCCTATCGAGGATCCGACGTTGATTTTTCCTAAGGCGCATGTCGATAAAATCGCAAATGATCAACCCCCCAATATTTCGAAGCCGCAGCTGTCTCGCAATCTCTTCTGCGGCTTCCAAATTGATGCGGACCAGTGCTTCTTCAACATTGTTCTTATTCCCTGAGCTGCGTCCAGAGTTCACATCGATCGTGTACATCGCTTCAGTGCGGTCAAAGAAAAGATATCCACCGCTTGATAACCATATTTTGCGTCTTAATGTTTTTTCAATTTCTCTTTCAACATTAAACCGTTCAAACATAGGAGTCTTATCGCGATAAAATTCAATCTGAAGAGCATGTTCATTTGCATAACGGGAATAATAGTTCTTACAAATTTGAAAGGTTTCATAATCGTCGATTAAAAGCCTTTGATAGCGCTTGTCGACAGCTGTAATGAGGGCACGTTTGATTAAGTCAGATTCAGCGAAGAGCAATGATGAACTTGTGGCCTTATTGAAATTATCTACGATTGTTTCCCATGTCTTCAGGAGGTCGTGTGCTTCCTCAATGAGCATTTCCTGCGTGGCTAAAGCGCTTGCTGTGCGGCAAATCAATCCCATGTCTTTTGGCATTTCAAAAGCACGGATTAGCTTCTTGAGTCTCTCTCTAGATGCCTTGTCTTCAATTTTTCTAGAGACACCGCAATGAGAAGAATTTGGTAACAAGACTAGGTAGCGGCCAGCTATTGAAATGTTAGACGTTAATCGAGCGCCTTTTGAACCTATAGGCTCTTTGACAACTTGTACAAGAACCGGTTGATCGATCTTCATGACCTGATCAATTTCAATATTCTGCTGTTTCTTCGGTTGAGAGCTCGCTTTTGACTGCACGAGTTCAAAATCCATATCAAAAATTTCTTCAAATTTCTTAGTGTTTTCAATAATATCAGAGATATGGATAAAGCCATTTTCGCCTTCATTGATATCTATAAAGGCGGATTGAATATTATGAAGAATGTTGGTAACATGCCCTTTGTAGATGTTTCCTGTGAGCTGTCGTTCTTTTTTTCGCTCTACAATAAGGGAGTGAAGAAGGCTGTTTCGCAAGTGTGCATATCTTATTTCTTTAGATTCGATATTGAGTAGAATTTCGTCCATTGCTGCCTAAGTATGAATGTATGATGTATAACATTTTCCACTAGTGTAGAGCAGAAGAGCAAATTCTTCCAGAAAAAAGAATAATTTAGGGGAAAAGATATTGATATGTATTTATGAAGGGAGCGACTTTGCAAGGGAGGCTTAGCGGCTGAACTACGTAAAATACCTTTTGGGATAAGGTCATTCCACAAGTTTGAATTGTTAGCACTTTTACAGATTAAAGGAAGTTGTTTGACGTCTTTTTTTTGTAGTTTTAATATAATTTCAGAAGTGCAATCTGTAGGTAAATTAAATAGGCTTATATTCATAAAAATCCTAAAAGTAATTGATTGATTAATAGATGTATTTAGAATGCTACAATAGCGAATTGTTGCCAATTTAATTCTTAATGAATGACATGTGACCAGAATCTCCTGGTTTTTTAACTCTAAGAAGCAGCAAAGGCGCACAGGGTGCAGGGCGCAAAGAAGATATGAGAGTGGATGACACCTTATTTAGTAGGCTCATTCAAATTAAGCACGAATTGATGTCATTAAAGTAGATGTATCAACAACTAAGACTAAAGTAGGTCTTGCTCTTTTTTTGGCCTTACAAGATTTTAAGAAATTTTGTTCTCAATGATCTTTGCGCCTTTTGCTGCTTCTTTGCTTTAAAAAAAATCAATCTAGTGCATTGCCATCTATAGTTCATGCAAATGATTAAATGACTTGGAGTTCTCAGTTACGGGTCGCTGACACTAGTTTGCTAACGACCACCACGCTTTTCATGAAACTAAACGTCTTACCCAACTCGGCATCGGAAGGTCTGTTCCAGGTTGCTGACGCTTTGTTTCATGGAAGCTAGATAATTTGGTCTTGTAAGAAATCTTGGATTAAGATAAACTACGGTTACAAAATAAGTGACTCACCTATGGACGAAACGTTTAAAATTTATTTCGAGCAGTTGAAAGGCGGTAAAATTGAAAAAATCGACGCCACTTTCACGCCAGAATTTCTTTCTGTTGAAGAGGAATCCTTGCATTTTAAGGATCCTGTTCAGCTTAAGGGAGAGGCATATTTAGCGGATGATGCGCTCATTTTGCATCTCGATGCAGAAACAGTTGCTGTGATCCCTTGCTCAATTTGTAACGAACCTGTAAAAGTTCCGGTAGAAATTCATAGTTTCTATCATGCTGAAGACATAGAGGGATTAAAAAATGGATATTTTAATTTCAAAGAAATTTTGCGCGAAGCTCTTTTGCTCGAAGTACCTGCCTTTGCAGAGTGCTCTAAAGGGAATTGTCCAAAACGCAAAGAGATTGTCAAATTCTTAAAAAATCCAACGAGCACTGAAGAAAATGGAAATCGGCCCTTTGCTGATATTAATTTAGATCAATTCAAGCCTTAAACGCATTTTATTGCTTAGGAGTTTAAAAATGGCTGTACCTCGCAATCGACATTCAAATGCCCGCAAAAATTCAAAGCGGTCACACCACGCTAAAAAGCCTCAAACCACTGCGGTTTGTGACAATTGCAATGCAGCTAGAATGCCTCACACCATTTGCCCATCTTGTGGAGCATACGGAGATCGTATTGTTCTCGCTAAGAAGGCGTAAGTGAGCCCATTTTGCGCATAGGTGTTGATCTTATGGGGAGTGATAGCTCTCCTAAAGAGCTTTTTAAAGGTGTTATACAGGCGGCCGAACAGCGAGGGGATACTTCTACGTTCGTCGTCTTTGCAACTCCTGTTGCCCTTGCAACTCTAGAATCTTCAAAATATGAAGATTCATTGAACGTGCATATTGAATTTCATCCTGTAGATCATGAAATCAGCATGGATGAAGAACCCCTTTCGGCTGTTCGCAGGAAAAAAAATGCTTCCCTTCTCGTAGGGTTGCGTTTTTTGAAAGAAGGTCATTTAGACGCACTTGTCTCTTCTGGTAATACTGGTGCTTTAATTACCGCTTCTCGAATTATTCTGACAACATTCCCAGGTATCCAACGTCCCGCTCTCTTAGCATTGCTTCCTACAAAAAAAGGAACAGTAGCTTTAATCGATGCCGGCGGCAACATTGAAAACAGTGTAGCAACGTTAGTTCAATATGCCCAAATGGGAGTCGCTTACCAGCGCTGTTTTTCAAATATTAAAATTCCTACAGTCGGTTTACTCAATATCGGGACAGAAGTTCGTAAGGGAACCCTTCTCCTAAGGGGAGTTTATGCCGAACTTGAAGCTCTTTCGATTCAAAAAAACAGCGGGTTTTACTTCAAAGGTAATGTTGAAGCACGCGAGCTTTTTGAAGGCAAAGTTGATCTGCTTGTGACAGATGGCTTTACGGGAAATATATTGTTAAAAGCCGTCGAAGGAACAGCCTCGTATACTTTAGGATGTTTTCTCAATCACCTGCAAGATCCCGAAGCTAGAGATCAACTTCAAGCTCAATTTGATTATGTTGAATATCCCGGAGCACTCGTTTGTGGTGTTAAAGGAATTGTCATTAAATGTCACGGTAACGCCTCTAAGAAATCTATCTACAAGGCTATTTGCACTGCAATGACGCTGGTGGAGAGAAATCTTATTTCCCAGCTTTCCGAGAATCTATATAATACGATTTAAAAGGGTAAAGGATTGATGACTCATTTAGAGATTGCTGCTTTTTTTGATTTGAATGACTTCGAGCATAAAGATCTCTTTTCAAATTGTGACCACCCTTGGGAAGCGTTAAGAAATATAGATGCTTATATAGAAACATTTTTTCAAAATCAAGCTCCTTGTGCGTCCTATCCAGGAGTTACTTTGATTCGGCCTGAGCTTATTTTTGTTGGCGAAGGGACTGTGATTGAACAGGGTGCCTACATCGAAGGACCTTGCATCCTTGGTAAAAACTGTACAGTCCGTCATGCGGCCTATTTACGCAAAAATGTGATTGCAGGCGATGGCTGTGTGATTGGGCACAGTGTCGAATTAAAAAATGTCATTTTATTGAACCGTGCCCACATTGCGCATCTTTCCTATGTGGGAGACTCGATCTTCGGAAACGCATGCAATCTTGGTGCCGGAGTCAAATGTGCCAATGTTAAATTTGATAGATCTCCAATCACAATTTCCACAGATGCTAAAGACTACGAAACAGGTTTTAGAAAATTGGGGGCCATCATCGGGGATCGGGTGCAACTTGGATGTAATTCCGTCACGAATCCAGGAACCCTAATCGGCAAAGATAGTTATCTTTTTCCATGTACAAATTTTGGAGGAGTGGCTCCTGCTGAGAGCAGCATTCGCTTACCTCAAAAGGCTATAATCCGTCCAAAAAAAAGCAAAGAAATGGTAGAATGAAGAATCTTTTAAAACAAACTCTCGAAGGTCACCAAGCAAAGATTAATTGTTTGATTAGTGCCAATGTTCCTTTATTGGGAGAAAAATCACGCCTCAGAGATGCCTGCGAATACGCACTTTTAAATGGAGGAAAACGCTTCCGGCCTGCACTTGTGTTTTTGGTTGCGGACGCCCTGAACAGTAAATGTGATCTTTCCTTTGCGGCCCTTGCAGTCGAGTACTTCCATACAGCCTCGTTAATTGCAGATGATCTTCCTTGCATGGATGACGATGCCGAAAGGCGCAATATGCCCTCTTTGCATATTGCTTTTGGGGAGGCCACGGCTCTAATGGCAAGCTATGCCCTAATTTCTGCCGGTTATGGTGCCATTGCAAAGAATGCAGAGCATTTAAGCTCAACAACAGAGACGCACGCAGTAAATGGATATCAAATTTGTTGTATGGCTTTAGAGAATGTTTCTTTCAATACCGGCCTTTTCGGTGCGACGGGAGGACAATTTCTTGATTTGAATCCTCCTGACCTTGAAATTAAAACCTTGTATTCTATCGCCAATAAAAAAACAGCCTCGCTGTTTGAAATTTCGTTTGTGCTGGGATGGCTTTTTGGTGGGGGTGATTTAAAAAAACTGCCTTTAGTGAAAAAAGCTGCTTACCATTTTGGAATGGCCTTTCAGATAGGCGACGACCTAGGAGATATGCAGCAGGACCTTAAAAATGGTACTGAAGTAAATATCGCTCTTTCTGTTGGTAAAGAGCGTGCTCAAGAGCTTTTTGATCAGGAATCAGCTAGTTACCAGCAGCTCTTAGGTGAATTGAATATCGCTTCTCCAGAACTTTCTGCCTTGGCTACAGTTTTTTATTAGCGCCAACCTGTTTCGATATTCATCGGAATCATTCTATTCAAGTAAATGTTTTTAAATTCTACCATTCAAGTTAAAGCGACCTTCTTTCACTGCTACCGCAGCTCAGACCTTTTTATTTTTCGTAACCCCACGCTCCGTCCAAACCTATCAGCCTTCACTCTAACTGGGGGCTAATATCTAAAACCGCTCCCACGTAAGCGGCAAATATACCTATTTGTGTATACCTATTCGTGTTCTCAATTATCTTTGCGCCCTTGGAGCCTTTTGCTGTTTCTTTGCGTTAAAAAAAATAATCTAGTTCACCACATAGTTGAAATTGGGGCTTTAAATATGTTTAGAAGCTTTATTCGAAGCAACCCTAATGAACAAAGTACTAGATTAATTTTTTTGGAAGCAAAGAAGCAGCAAAAGAGCGCAAAGAGCGCAAAGAAAGTTGATGGTTAAAATTTAGGCTTACGCTCCCGCGGTCTAACAACCAACGGACTACTTATTGCTAGACGCGGAAGCAGATTAAGATATTAGCCACGTGTATACGCGGTGCTAGGATATAGACAATATCGGAGCCGATGTAATTAGCGAAAGTAGCACGAAACTTAAGGATCTAAAGATGACAGGTATTACTTGTTTTATGCTCAAAAGGATGAATTAAATGAAAGAAATGAAAGTAATTGACGAATATTTTTTTAAATGATATTTTAAATGACAATAAACTTAATTATTTAAAAATGGACTTTTATGCAAGCTCTCAATACTACTTTCCTTCCAAACCCTAATCAAATATTCGAAATGAAATCTCAAACGGATATACAAAAATCTACAGAAGAATTTGTAGATCAAATGATCAATGACCAACTAGATTTGATGCCTCAGGTACCCAAAAATATTAGAATGCGTATCTCTGATCTCGTGATTGCTGCAAAATTGCGTCCAAATGATTTCAATTTAAAAAAGGACCTTTTTTTTCTTGGCACAAGCCATCTTTATTCTACTTTCCCTTTATCCTCTGAAAAAAAAATTGTAGTTATGGGAAAAGTAGTAAATGATGGTATTGGGGATTATTATCACATATTGAATGCGGCAGAATCGATTAAAAATAAATTTCAAGATGCTAAAGTAACCATGTTCATATACCATTGTAGTGACAATTTACCTGACGTAGTTAGAAAGCCTATGGATGCCCAAATTGGAACATTTTTTTGTAAAAGGGAAGTAGAGCCTATAAACCGTAGGACTATAAATAATTATTCCCAAATCTTTCCAATACTAAGGAGTGTAGATCAAATCCTAGAGGTGTCCCAAAAAACACTCATTAGTTACGAACTTGAAAAACAAACACGTGAAAAATACAAATTTATTGGAGAATATGGCACAACAAGATATGAGAATAATGATGTTGAAAAATCGATGGGGCTAAATCAAAGTGATTTAGGTATTATTATCAGAGATAAACCTTCCACTTCATCATTGCTAGATCTTAATAACGACAAATTAAAACAGATTTTATTTAGTACAACACAACCATTGAAAAATGACTTAGAGGCCTATCTTAAAACTCATGAACCGTTTGTCGGATACTTAAAATTAGGTTCGTATTACCAAATGGCTTTTATTTAAACAGTAGTGGCCTTATTTAAATCCTTGGAAAAGCAAACAATTGACCTAATACTCCCAACAGTTAGAGTAGAGCTTATTAATAAAGAATTTTTAAAAGAACAGGGCATAGGAAATATAAAATTAATAAAAATTGAAAATGACCAAATAATTCAAGAAGAAGTGTCCTTATTTGAATATGGAAAAGAATTGCGATTGATAAATCCCTTCCCTTTAGATCAAAAAGAATTTTACACACTATTATCTCATACGAATCCTTTGGTAGCTTGTACAGGAGATCACTCGCTATCAGAAGCCATTTCATTTGACCGTCTTCCTTTTTATGAATTACGCGATATGAAATTAGCTTTTCAAACTAATTTAATAGCATTGGCAGAAAGAGTTGGAAAAGCACCTTTTTACTTAAAACAATATTTCAAAGAACTCTTTAAAATTTATGACAGAAATCAAGAAAGAATGATTGATCTCCTTAAGAAGTATGATGATCTTTTTGAAATGGAAAAAGCTTATTATAATAGAGATTTTAATGACTTAAAAGGGAAGCAATTCAAACTTATCAAGTCTTCATTAATAATTGCAAATTTACTTCAACAACCTGAACTGACTGACGAATTCCATGCCCTTAATCAATTGATAAAATCACAATATTCATTCAACGAAACATTAATTTGTCTTGTTGAGCAACAACTAGCCTTCAGTAGCTGTCCAGATTTGAAAAATTTTGAACAGCAAACTCAGGAAAAATATTTAACCAATCAGATTACCTTGATACAATCCGTAGAGCTACTCACCGAAAAAATCAAAAAGGTTACCACTGCAACTCTTTAAAAATTGTCGCAGAACAAAGTGAAGCAGGGGATCTCACCCATTTTCGATGAAAAAGATGTGTCATTTTTTTAAACACAGAGGCACTGAGGACACACAGAGGCCGGGAGAGAAGAAGCTAAAGGAATTGAATTTAAAACAAATCTCTTATCTTCTCTGCAGTTTCTCTGTGTTCTCCGACAAAAGTGTTACCTATGTCTATGAATCAAGTGTTACCTATGTGACCGTTCGAGCCAGTGTTTAAAAAAAATTATTTCAAAAGAAATGTTATTTGAAAGAGGCAGCAAATGGTGCAATAGAGCAAAAAAAATTGCAGTATTAGATTGGTGAACAGCCACTTACCTTTTTGGGGTGAGAATATTAAAATTCGTAAACGTTTATGAGCCCTGTAATAAATAAGACTTGTAGTGTATAAAATCTACAACCTATTTTCATTAAAAAAAATTTTTTTTCGACTAAATACCTTAATTCTGATATTGTCAGGTTTTAATAGAAAATAGTACTAAAGGAGTTTTTTTCATGGGAATCCCTAAGACACACGAGATTTTTAGTCTTACAAATCAACTTACACATATGACTGATAGCTGGTATAACAATGCAGCTGATCAAAGGCTCTTAGAACCAGAAAATATGAGTTTTGGAGTGCAACTTCAGGGGCGGTTTTTTTCTCGGATTGTGAATCTTTTAATCATCGTTACAGAATTAATTGATGTGATAGCTCATATTGCTATGGGGGCTTTAACCCTTCTTATTTTAGCTCCTGGTGAAGCTCTATATAATTTGGGAAAAGATAAAACAGATAGATCTGATCGCTTTACTGTAATAGGAGGGCTTACCAATTTCGGCTACTCTTTGAAGCATTTGTTGGAAGCTATTCCAAGAGCAGTTATAGGAGTTTTTCATCCAGGAATGGCTCATTATATGTTCCAAACCAGTGCACAGCAAGTCATACCAACTCCAATGGATGAAGATGAAATTTTCCTTTTGTAGAAATTTCAGCAGAATTGCGTAGCTAATTCTGTAGATTAGTGGAATAAAATGTGCATTGCCACTTGATTATCGACAATAGCATGATAATGGGTATTATAGTTGGGCATGTACTCCACTTTGTGGTGCTATAATTTTTTACCACGAATTCTAAGTTAGTTCCGTTAAGTCAATTTTAGAGATGTCTTCAATCTCTGCCCCATTCTGTTCTATCTTGCCTTATCCTGAAAGAATATTGTGATGAGTTGGGTAGCAGGTGACTCGATTTCAACCACCAGATTAATTTTGCAGAATGAGATATGTTAGAACGAGATGGGGCAGGGATTTGAGAAAACTGCGTGCCATTAGCTTGAATATTCTTGTGGATTAATGTAGACACCCCAAGTTGGTTCGCGGGTGGATCCATTAAGCCACTTGTCCCAGGTTGAGATAGGCGCCCCTACGCTGCCCGTATAATCTACACGCCAAAATTCAAGTTGACCACTTCCAGGATTAACTACAAAACCGAACTCATCGCGCACCCAGTTAGTGTCTGCGACGATGGTTGGCATGGGAAGTGCGTAACCAAGTTTTTTGCACACTTGGCTGACATGCAAATGATAATCAAACGCAGAAGATGTCGTGCCATAAAGCAGGCATAGAAAGCTCATGACAATTTCCTTCAAGTTCTGCGCCCCAAGAATTGCCCCAGGAAGCATTTCGATAGGCAGCTCCTCCCAAAGTGTCTCAAGCTTTGATAACAAGCTTGGTCCAATGTTTGGAAGCTTCTTAAATACCTTTTGAATACGTTCCTTGAGTTCACTCGAGGAAAACAATGGCAATTCTGAAAACAAGATTTCATCTATTGTGTCTGCACTTAGAACCCTGCCATAACCTAATCCTCGTTCTTTATTCATCACATATACAAGATGGTTGCGAAATTCAGGAGGTGAAATCCCTATTGGTACGTAGTTAAAAACTTGTTTAAAGTAATGACGATAATTTTCAGGTACCTTTTGAGCCAGTTTATCAATAAGATAATGTGCCATTGCCTGATCTAAAGAAATTTGTGAAATAAAATTGCCAGCAGGCTCGATAATATTATCCCTGATATGCGTGTAGGTAAATTCCGGATTTTTCCAAAGCTCTTTAAAGGGGCTTAGACCAGGCTTTAGCAAAAAAGCATGTGTGGGTGAATGCATGATCAAGGATTTTTCGGGATCCTTTTCAAATTCAAGTGAGACTTTCGGGTTCATCTGTTTAAGCGTATCAACTAAAAAAACTAAAAGCTCGGTAGGACTTTCAACCCAACGGGAAACTTCAGTAGGAGGATTTTCACGCTTCCAATAGGAGCTGACGAGAGTTTCCATGTTACCACCGGAAGTGTAAGCCCATGGTTTTTTGTCGATCTTGTCCAAGTGCTTCAAGGGATCTTTAATTGGAGCAGTACGGTGAGCCCTAGCCATTCGATGAAATGCCGTTTCGAGGAATTCCGTGGTCCGAACATGCAAAACGACTGCTGTGGTGATTTCGCTGAGTACATTTTCTAAATTCTTCATGGATGGATCCGTTTGAATTTCCATTTCAGAGCTAATAAAGAACGATGCTAGTGCTTCAATAAATTCTGTGGGAGTTTCAATGCGATCCCACTGTGCGGTATTGCTGCGACCATGTTTATATAAAAGGTGAAAGCCAGCAGGGCTATCGTCATAAGGATTTGGAGATAGTCCGCGCATATCAGCATCGTAAACCTCTTGAAAGTAGCGAGGAAATAGATCGCTATAGAAATTAATTAAATGATTTAACAACTTGCTGTAAATATCAGCATGATATTGACAAAGTTGAAAGCGCTCTTCGATTATACTAAATTCATAGCGCCGCGTGCGGTATTCCGACTTCATCCACTCTTCATCTTTTTCACTGTTGGCTGAACGCATACGGGTTTCAAGATAGCGTAAATGGACTAAAGCATTCTCATGCTCAATTTTTATCTCTTCACTTTGCCGGTTGACTTGCTCGAGTTTGCCTTGCAGCATTTGGTGTATGACAAAACCAATTCCTCCATTTTCTTCAGGTTCAAATCCAAGGCTTGAATACAAGTTCCAGCGGGTGAATGAGCTTTTAATCTCGGCGAAAGAAGCAAGTGTAAATTCCCAGCTTTTTAAAAGAGCATTTTCAGAAAAGATTTTAAAAGCCGAGCATGCTGCATGAAATTTGGTATGAAACGTTGTGCGTGTCGAACCTTTGCTGCTGGAAGTTTCTACAGCATTCATCATCATGCTGCCTACAAAAGCGCTTTTACTCTCTGCCTTTAGCAATTCCTCAGGCTTCAAGTCTAAAGAATTTAAGAGGACATTTTTTAAAAGTTCTTCTGCAGTTACTATGCTCATTGTATTTTCTGAAAATTTAGGTTTTACATGAGGGAGTAGTAGTATTTTAGCTTGAGTTATGCGTTCTTTAAGTGGAAGTTTTTCAGAAATTAGGTCGGCAGCTACTAATGCGTCGATCAAGCCCGGAGAGGCCCAAGGTTCAATAAAACCCACATCTGTATCTGAAGATAACATCATGGGTCGACGTAAATCACCGGCTCCCCAGCTAGTGACCAGCGGGACAGAATATTCAATGCCTCCGTAAATTCGCTTGAGACGACCAGTTCCTAGAATTTCAATAAGGTCCTTAAATAATTGTGCAGGCTGTTGGTCGTGGACAAGAATTGCCGGAGCCGTCGCAAAACAAGAGCCGACGCTTTGACGAAGTAGGCAAAACCAGACTGTTAGAAATGCACGTTTGGTTTCCGGATCATTAATTCTGCGATTTCCGGGTAGTTTTAAGGTTTCTCTAATGAGTTGTTCCGCATACCGGTTCATATATGGTGCAGAAACCTTTTTAAGTAAGATCTGCATTTCCTTGCTTTCTTGCAGCAAGGTCAGCGAATTGAGAAGATTTTTTTGGTGTTTTGCGTCAAATTGTCTTTCCGGACCCAGTGAGTAAAGGGAATTTTTGAGAGATTCGATTGTTTGGCTAACAGCTACAATATTTAAATCACCCTTATCATCTACTAACCAATAGACCAGTTTTCGCACTCGGTTTAGCGCACGAAAAGCAGATCCTTCCTGAATTTTAGCACGCGCATTGGTCCGCGAAAGTAACTCATCCTCTTCTTCAAGAGTTTTTTTAATTTCATTTGGATCATGCTCGTGCAATCGTTTTCGTTGCTTTGCAATCAAAGAAAAAGTGCGCGCGTAAAAAGTTGGATGGTCTAGTGGGACTTTGATTACTTCAAAAGAGTTAGAAAAAAGAGGGGTATTCATGGGGTGACTATTTGTTAGTTATTCTATTTCATTTCCATTCTGCCATAAAAACTAGGGAGGCAGCCAGCTTAATTCAATGCCATGAGAGACTAGCTCCTAAACGAGACGCAGCAGACTACATTAACGACTAAAATTTATGTTTATCTCGGGATAGCAGACTACAAAAAATTGAGGTTGCCATTTTTGGTTGTCTGGCTTATGATGGCACCTCTAGCTAATGGCGTATTGACATGCTGAGACGTATAAAATTTTCGAGGACATATGAGTAATAGACTTCATTTTTTAGTGGCACTTTTTTACATTTCAATTTTTGGATTGCTTAGTGCGGCAACACCTCAATACGAAAATCAGCAGGTCGAAAAAGTCGATATCATTGTTGAAAACAGCCGAAACAGCTCTGCGATAAGTAGTGTTAAATCACGCATCACAATATGTGAAGGTGGGTTTTTCTCTCAAGCCGATTTTGACAACGACTTAAAACTTCTTGCACGTGACTTTGACAGGGTTGAACCTGAACTTCGTTCAATCAATGGTAAAATGCATATCATCTTGAAGGTTTGGCCAAAACCTCAAATCCGTTCAATTCAATGGTGTGGAAATCACCATATTAAAACAGATGATTTGCGCAAAGAGCTCGCTGTCAATTGCCTTACGACCTTTGATCGCTTGGCCTTCAATAAAGCTTTTCACAAAGTTAAGGCTTATTTTGTCAAAAATGGATTCTTTGAAGCACAATTAAACTATGAAGTCGTCATTGACGAAGAGACGAATGAAGCCGATATTGTGATTACTGTAGTAGAAGGAAGAGTAGGGCATATTAACAAGCTGATCTTCTGTGGGTTTACAAAATGCGAAGAGAGTGAAATTTTAGATTTAATCATAACTAAAACCTATAACATGTTCTTTAGCTGGTATACGGGGGAAGGCACTTATCAAGAAGATGCCATTCAGCAAGATCAGTTTGTCATTTTAAATTACATTCAAAATAAGGGTTTTGCCGACGCAAAAGTCGAATTTGAAATTAAAGAAACATGCAATAATAGAATTGATATTCATATCAAGTTATGTCGTGGAGAGCTTTATACAGTCAGCAACATTAATTTCACTGGAAACAAGTTGTTTTGTGACGATCTCATACGTGCTGAATTTACTTTTTCTACGGGTGATCCTTATTCTCCGGAAGACATTCGAGAAACATTAGGAAATATTAGTAATCTTTATGGTCGCAAAGGGTACATCGATGCCAATGTTGACTTTGATCCATCTCTCGATCCTCAGACTCTAAGCTATGCAATTGACATGACGATCGAAGAAGGGCAGCAATTTCGTGTGGGATTGATCAAAGTCTTTGGTAACTCGACAACACAAACCGGCATTATTTTGCATGAGAGTTTGTTGATCCCTGGAGCAATTTTCAATATTGAAAAACTTAAGTTGACCGAACAGAAGCTAACGAATGTAGGATTTTTTGAAACCGTCAACGTTTACGCTGTTAAATCCGATGGCCCCTTAGGGTTAGGTGAAAACTATCGAGACGTACACATCGAAGTTAAAGAAACCTCCACAGGACATTTTGGAGCTTTTTTTGGTTATAGCACTGCTGAGAGCGTTTTTGGAGGGGTTAACATCACTGAACGTAACTTCAACTATCAAGGGCTTAAGAACTTGAGGAGAGATGGTTGGGGAGCACTACGTGGCGGGGGTGAATATGCTCATGCTACAGTACAAGTCGGTATGAAGAGCAGAAAGTACATCCTGTCTTGGGCAAAGCCATTTTTTAGGGATAGCCAATGGACTGTTGGATTTGATCTAGAGCGCAACAACAACCGTTATATTTCCGATGACTACGAAATCAATAGTACCGCTTTAATCGTGCATGCCACTTATAACATTAACCAATTTGTCAGTTTTGGTTGGCACTATCGGATTAAGAATTCTGATGTAGATGTTTCACAACTCCACCATCATAACAGGAAAAATGACGATCATGGGGATAAAAACGGTAAGCATCAGAAAAATAAATCAAAGCAGAAAGGTGGAAACTCTGAGGATAGTGAAACTCCAATAGCTAAAGGTCAAAAGACCAAAGGGCGGCATGAACTCAGTGATGATGCGAAACTTGCAGGCCTTATTTCAGCTAGTGGAATTTCCCTTACATATGATTCAACCAATCATCCGGTCACACCATCGGCTGGATTTAAATCTCGTTTCGAATTTGAATATGCAGGAATCGGTGGGGATCATACATACTTCGGCTTAGGGTATTTAAACTCTTACTTTATTCCCTTAGATAAGAAAAGTGTTGTAAAATTTAGAGCAGACTTACGCTTTATCTTACCATTCGGTAACACAACACCTCACAAAGTTCCTCTGGATGAAAGATTTTTTCTTGGCGGTGATGCATTAGTTCGCGGTTATCGTTCCTATCGTCTAGGACCTTTGTATTCTGGTACGGATGACCCACGTGGTGGTATTTCGCAGCAGTACTATTCTGTGGAAGTTACACGTCGTTTTCATCCAAAGTTAGAAGCTTTTACCTATTTAGATGCAGGTTACTTATCATTTCGCAGAATGAGAGTAGGAACACCTTATTATTCTGTTGGTGTTGGTGCACGTGTTAAAATCATTGAGAGCATTCCTTCGCTGACATTTGGTTACGGGATACCTATAAATCCTAAAAGCAATAATCAAGTGAAGAGATTCTTCATTTCGATTGGAGGACAATTTTAATTTGAAATAAAGGGCTTGTGAAAATTTAAAAAGAAATACTGCTTGCGGAAAGAGTGTTAATATTTACTAAGGAGCTAGGATGCCAAGAACAATCGATTTGCGACGATTCCATAGCCTTCATGGATGAGGATAAAGCAATAGATTGGCATTCGCAGCCCTCATAATGTTAAAAACCTAATTGCGAAAGGTATACACTTTTGAACTTTTTCCAAGTCCATCAAAAAAAGGAAGAAATATGAAAAAGAAAGTTTTAAGCCATTTAGTTGCTGCATTATTTCTAACAGGAGTGCCCCTTACAGCGCATGATGCTTCAATGTCAACTAAGCCTTTAAAGATCGGTGTTGTTAATTTTAAGAAAGTCGTTGAAGAGTCTAAACTTGGAAAACAAGAACAGGCGAATTTTGAAGTTCTCAAAAAACAAATGGAATCGGTTTTAGAAGAAAAGGAAAAGGCTCTAAATGAAATATCTGTAAAGTTCAACGATCAAGACTATCTTGACGGTCTTTCGACAGATGGTGAAAATGAGCTTAAGCACAAATTTCGTACGCTTAATGCAGAACTAGGCCAGATCCAAAGTCAATACTATCAGACATTGAATCAAGCTAATATGAAGATCTTGCAAAAGCTCAATGAGATTGTAGCTCAAGCTGCATCTGGTGTTGCTAAAGATGCTCAAATCGATCTCATTTTGAACGAAGAGAGCGGCTTTTATTATGCTCCAGATTTAGACTTCTCTAAGAGAGTTATTGCAACGCTTGATTCTCTTTATGATGCAGAGCAAAAAGGTGGAAAAAAATAAGTCTAATATGGTCTGAGGGCTAAGACCCATTGGGTCGCCCCTGCCGAGGTAATAGCAAAAGTCCAATCGATGTGGCCTGCTGCGTCTCGCAGAGGCTGTGAAAAAATTCGAAATAATGCAGCAGTTAGGCGAAAGTTGCAGCTGATGTAATTCTTGACGACGTCGTAGCTATAGCTACGAACGAGAAGAGAAGTGCGTCAGATGCAACTTTTCAGCCAACTGAAGCCTCTTTCCAATTTTTTCACAGCCTCGCAGCAGGAGTCAGTGTATTTTTATGAGATAGCCTGTGCTCTTCTAAAAAATTGTCTTTGACTCCTGCTGCGAGACGCAGTAGGCCACATTGATTGGGTTTTGTAACTGCATTAGTGAGGCTTAGATATTTGATTTTCCAAACCCAGGCTTTGCCTTCGCTACTGCCTGGGCTGTTATATGAGATCCCTCCAGGATATGCTTTAAATGTACTTCATTTCTAAGCTTTCATTTCTCGGAGGGATTTTCCTTAATAGCCCAGGCTGTAGCGAAGCAAAGCCTGGGTAAGTTCATCGTAAAGGATTAAACCCCGGCAGGGGCGACACAATGGGTCTTAGCCTAAATGTGTGCATCTTGTATTATGTTGACAGCATTGGGGAAGCGTCGGCTGGATGTGGGTTCACAAATGGACTTTGGGGACAGAGGTAGACAATGGTGGACAAAGTTGACGGTTAAAGATCCGCCCAATTTTGTTCACAATGTCCACTTCTTAATGATAAAAGGCTTCAAAATCAGGATCAAGAAGACTTGATTGATCGCTTCCTTCACCTAATGGTAACTTTTGTTTAAGATTATGCAAAGATTCTAGACCATTTTCAATTTGCTGAGTGTGAAGCGTTTCATTAGCTACTACATCTTGAATAGCCATAAGGATCCCAAAGAAAAAACGCGACAGAACCAATAGCATCAATAAGTGCAGTTATAGGTGATACTATAAACCCACAAAGATGCCCTGTAGTTTCAAATACTCCATTTTCAAAAGGAAGCCTAATGAGTTCTTCCACACATTTTGCTGGATTCGCTAGAAGATCTCGCACTATAGTCCCAATAGCAATCGGAATGACTAAGGTCACTCTAGCTAAAGTCGGGGAGTTTTCTGCAAGCTTTTCTGCTTGATGCCAAGCCCAAACGTCTACTTCAGCAATAAAATTTGTAACACTACTCATTGTGATATTCCTTGATATTAAGTAAATTAAATTCTAGTTTAAATGAAACGAAAATATAATTCAATAAAACGTTAAGAAATGGCATTGTTTGACTAGAACACATCCGGCAAAGAGAAAATAGCAAAGAAATATAGGTTTAGGTAAAATCAAAAAAGGCAATATTTTCATGCGTATAAATAGAGAAGGTTTAGATGAATAAAAAAAGTTTTACTCTGCAAGAGTTAGCGGAATTTACCGGTTCAGATTTAATTGGTGATCCGAATTACTGCATCACGAATGTCGAAAGCCTTGAACTCGCAGAAGGCACTGATGCTTCATTCCTGTCTAAACCTCTTTCCGGCTTTCGGGGTTATGAAAAAGCCATGCTAAAATCTAAAGCTGGTGTTGTTTTCATATCCACTGCCGATGGATTACCACCCGATCGACAGTTTTTAGTGAATGGGGATCCTTCCAGCGCTTTTCAAAAGACTGCCGAAGCCTTCTATGGTACGCAACAAGAATTTACAGGGTTTTCTGACATTCACCCGACAGCGGTTATTCATCCAACGGCTAAGGTTGGGAGAGGTTGCACTATAGGTCCTTTCGCTGTAATCGATAAGGATGTCAAAATTGGTGATGAAACAACAGTTAGTTCCGGGTGCTATATAGGCCCTTCTGTGCAGATAGGATCCAACTGTTTACTTCATCCTAGAGTGACTCTGCGCGAACGATGTGTTCTGGGGAATCGCGTTATTTTGCAACCGGGTGTTGTTATTGGAGCATGCGGTTTTGGGTATGTAACAGATAAAACAGGCCGTCACACAAAATTGAATCAACTCGGATCTGTCATTATCGATGACGATGTCGAAATTGGAGCCAACAGTACGATCGATCGATCACGTTTTAAGAATACGCAGATTGGGCGTGGAACAAAAATCGATAACCTCGTCCAAATAGGTCATGGGGCAATTATTGGTGAAGATAACATCATTGTTTCACAAACAGGTATTGCAGGATCTGCCAAAACAGGATCAAGAGTGACTATTGCAGCACAAGCTGGTGTTGCAGGTCACTTGCAGATTGCTGACAATGTTGTTGTTGCAGGCCGTGGCGGTGTTACGAAATCTTTGATGAAAGCTGGAGTTTACGGTGGGATGCCTGCAAGGTCAATAGATGAACATAATCGTTCTACAGTGCATTTTCTGAATTTGTCTACTTACGCCAAAAAGCTGAAAGAGCTTGAGAAAAGGATTGAAAAGTTAGAATCCTGAAATTGATAGGACTAGAATCTGTAACTGGTCATTTCGATGCCGAGCTGGCTAGGGAGCATGGTTTCATGAAAAGCGTGGCATTGCCTTAGTCAGCTACTGTCAACTCACATTTTTCATGAGGCAATGCACCTTGGCCAGCTCTGCATCGAGAGGGTAGGAAACAGGCCGAGCCTGCTCCCCCCGTTGTCGCAAAAGGGTCAATTCCCTTTATTTCCCATCATGAAAAATTTCTATCAATGGGCGGCACCCTAATGTTTACCCATGGCTTGCG
>JACCRY010000005.1 GCA_013813265.1 Parachlamydiaceae bacterium | reverse complement strand
ATCGAGAAAGAGGAAGAAAAAAACAGAAAAAAAATATTAAATTTTAAAACTGCTGAAGATAAAAGATACGCAGAAAGATTTCCAAAAGAACGTTTTAATGCTATGTATAAGGACTTTCATGGTGGCCGTACACTTTTTTATAAGGGGCATTCGAAAGTATCCTGCCATGTAATGTTTGGAGTTTTAACTCTTGCTGCCTCCACAATAATAAATCTAATTCAATAAAAAAATTTTCATTATTAGAAACAAGGTTACCCCTTGCCCTAAAGTTGCCTTAAGGAGTTGGAATTGAAAAAAAACGTGGGCAAGTCTCGGAAAAAATGTTTAAAATAAGTTATCCCTACTTTAAATCGTATCCTCAGCAAAAAAAGAGATTTTTTTTTAAAGAATCGCTGTTTTGACCTCACGGCCCTTTTGCAATTACCTCTGAAAGGGTAAACCAGGGGTTAGGGCTTTGGCATGTTCATTTTAGAAAAATTTATATAATTTATCTCCTATTTCAGAGCGATACAAATCTTGTTAAGCAAATGATGTATCGTTTGCAAGCTCTGGCGCGCATTGGAGCAAGGCAGAAAAAAGATTTTCATTTTCATAGATAGCTGCCAAAAAAATGGCAGGATCTTCATGCTTGGGTGTTCCATGGTGTAGACGATATTGCTTAAATTTTTCACACTCTGAAAAGAATTCATTAGGGGTAGGATCCCAATTAATCATCGAACAAGGAGGAAGGTTAATAGCATTTGAACGAGATTTCTTAAGTATGGGTTTGCCAATGGACCATTTTCTGTTTTTATAAGTACAGAAGAGATCATTTTTTTTGGAATTTTGTATCCCGGTCTATAGTTAGTAAAAGGCTGCTTAATAATCTCTCTTAAAGAAGACGCAACTGCTTCCTCAGAATTTTTTTCAGCTAAGGGATGCTCAGCATTTCTCCAAAGTTTACCTCATTTAAAGAAGGCTTAAAATTTTCATCTATACGAGGCCCTTCAGCTTCTTCAGAATCTGCCTCATCTAAAGGTATTTCAGAGATTTTTTCATCTTGCTCAACTATTGAGGCTTTAAAGCAGCAAGACTCAATTATTCGGCTAAAAAATTGTTTAAGCCCATCCCAAACAGTTCTAAAAATAAATAAACTGAGTCTTTAAAAGTAATGTCGGATAGTTTTTCTGGTATTTCTATTAATTTTAGCGACACATAATTTGAAGAGGATATTTCCATAGTATTTCCTTACTGAAGGATAAATAAATATCATAAAACTTTTTTTGCTTTAATGCAGCAATTTTTTTGTCTGTTGATTAGTGTGTATTAAGATCACCTCTTTCTGTTTTTTACGTGTATCCAACTTGCAGATATTTTAGATGAAGAATTTATAATTGAAAATTCTAAAAGTATAACGGATGAACTTGATCAAGCAGATAAAAAAATTAAATATTTGGAGGCAATTGAGCAAGTCGCAATTGAGAAATTCCCCGTAGTCAAACAAATGTTTACTTCGAAAGAGGAATTCAGTGCATATGTTCATTCACAAAAGTTAGCTTTTGAGAAAATGATTCTTTACTCAGCTGAAAAGTTTAGACAATTTTCGCTTGTTGCGACTGGTAGCCAAGTCCCATGTGTTACGTCTCTGGGAAGGGAACTGCAGTACTTGTGTGTAGAAAAGAATTTAAAGCAGCAAATACAAGCATCAATTAAAGAGATGGAAACTAAAGAAATTATAAGAAAAATGGTAGTTCTTTTTGACAAACAAAAACCTGAGCTAAATGATATGTTAGAAACTTTATCATCAACCGATCGCCAATTGTGCTATGTAGTCTTAGCGGACAATTTTCGTGATAATGATCTTAATTGGGAAACGATTGACCTAGACAGTGCGTTGTATCCTAATGGTTTTCAACTACGACAAGACATCAAATTATTTATTTCCTTGTGCAATATCATTAATAATATAACTAATTCCAATTTACGCGATCTTTTAAAACAAATCATCATTTTTACGAAAAAATCCTGGAACGACATGTCTGTATTGGTTAGGAGAAAGGAAGAGGTTCTGATGCAAGTAAGTACTTTAATCAAAAAACTTAATGATAAAAACCCCCTTATCCTTTCAACATGGCTCTCCCCATTATTAAGAGCAACTGAGAATTTACCCAACTGTATCGAAAAGCTCTCTTCTTCACTTCAAGTGCTAGATGAATATGAAAACTGTCCTACTTATTCATCCAATATAGCCGTGCTCAAGCAAATAGAACTTATCCAACGAGAGCCCGTATTTAGTAAAAACCTCCTTCAGTTTGTTATGGAGCAGACTGTTTTCTCGACGCCTTAGAAGTCGTTCCTCTAGATCAAATTAAATCAGTCGTACAAATGCTTGTTCGGATGTCCCAATCATCCTTTTTTATGCTTAATTTCAAAGGTTTGCCTCCATCAGAGCATATTCAATTAGTTTCTGTATTACTAAAGATTTCAAATCTGCCGGAGGCAAAGGCAGAGCAAGTATTGACATCTTTAATAAAATGGATAAATGTTACCCCTGTTTTCTTCCTTTCTCAAAGCCATCGTCTTTTTCTACGAGAACCCGTAGATGAAATGCTTAGGGAAGTAGAGCTAATTCTCAACATTCTTAAGGATTTGACGACAGCAGATTATTCGATATGATGCAAACCTATGAAAAGGATCCAGAAAAATTAAAGTCTTTGATTGAGATTGAAACTCCCACTCCAATTATATGGAAGCACAAGAACTCTAAGTTGGACACCTACTCAACGTTTGCCATGGAACGAATGAAGATTGTTTTAACATATTTACCTGTGTGGCTACAAGTCTCTGAGAAAGGAATTCATTCAATCCCTTGGGACGAAATTCCTAATGAAATGTGGGACCAGGATCACACTCTTCCTTTACAATTGGAAAAAATTAAAACTGATCTGCGTATTTTTGATGGGTCACTACGTCAATTACTTTTAGGTGCAATTTTAGAAGGAAATGAGGCGCTTGCTTATCGTCTTATAGCATTAAGCGAAAAAGGTTATCTAACTAAAGAATTATTTACCCTAATGGCTGAATCAGTTCCTGGAGATCCTATAATTAAAATTTGCGTACAATTTTTCGAGGAAAGTACCCTTGAAAAGGGTTAGTCGAGGACGAAATTCCTCATCCAGTAACAGAAACATTGGGATGGTTCCGTTTAGCACGACGGGATAATTCTGCTCCCATTACAGATCTAAAAAGCTATCAACTACTGCAATTAGAGGTTTTAGAAGACGCTAAAAAAAAATTGATCTCGATACATCCAGAGCAAACAGTCTATTTACAGAATTTATTTGATCAATTGATGAGATACTCCCAATCAAATGAACTAGTTAATGAAATTGTGGGTTTAGATGATGTTGAAAAAATGATAGAAACTCATTGGTATATGGATTCTGGTGGATCGGGTAAGGAAGTAGTGATGGCGGATGCCCAATTTGTAGGACACTTTCCCTTTGTTGAATATAAGCCAAAATCGGCTGAGGAAATGATTTCTTCTCTATTTAATTTTTATACCAGCATTCCTGATCGAGAAAAAGAAAATTTCATGAACGAGCCCTTACGACTGCACCTTATACAGATTCCAGGCCATATGATGTGTTTGGTCCCATCATATATGCTCAAAAAAATGTCTTCTGGAAAAACATGTTCTGAAATAGTTTCGGAATTAAAACAACCCTCCGGCATTCTTATGCAAGAAATTGATCAAAAAAAAAGGGCGGAATGGTTAAACGGTTGGGCAGAAATTTTGCCAATGTTCATTCAAACACCATTTAAATTAGAGATGGCATCGCTAAAGATCGAAACCATGTCATTGGAAGCTTGTGGACAGGCGATGATGAACACTTTTTTAAAATTTCATAAATGTGAACCAGATGAAAATTTACTTATTCAAATGGAAAATAAATTTTTTGAACTACTGTCTCCAGATATACAAAAACGCGTTCCTTTTTTAATTGTTGGAGATTTCAATTGGGATAAAAGGGATTACAATAATTATTTCCTAGCTTGTGGGTGCAGCCCATTGACTGGCAAGTTGACGCATTATAAGTGCAAACGCAATGGAGTAGAAAGAGCTCAATATCAAAACATTGATTCGATTGATATTTTGAAGCCGATCAGCAGGCATGAAAAAGGGTATTTAACGTATTTTTCTTGAACAAATGAGGTCCATATGAAAATAACAGTTCAGAACGTAAAGATTGATGAGCATCAGATCCAGTTAGAATTTAATGAGCACACTCCACAAGTTACTGTAGACGGCAAAGCTTATAATAACCTGGGTGATCTTGTAAGAGATGTTCCAGAATTTTCACAAGAAAAATATGTTAATGAAATTGCTTATATTACCAATTTTATTTTTAGTGGACTTAATTTTGAAGTGATTCAAAATATTGAACGATTTTGCGCCAATTACCAACGGTCATTACAAGAAGTTGAAGACCTTAAGAATTATGGCGAGTTTGATACGAGAGTTATTAAACGGCCCTATATAGATAAGAACCAAATAATATTTTTTGTGGAAGAGCGGGCAACAGGATTGCCATTTAAAGTGGAAGGGCCATTTCCATATAGTGAGATGGAGCAGTCTTTTTCTTATCGAATACTCCCGTATAGGAATTGAGGCCTGTAATCCCTGGATGCTAAGTTGCTGTTAAGGCCCAGATGGGCCTGAATATGTAAAGTTCCCTACCTAATTCTAACCTTTAAATCAAAGATTTAACAAATATTAAAAACACGCTCAGCTAGATATAAGGGATAACGCTTCACACGCTCTTGAAGTGAAGGATGATTGGCATTGAAGAGTACATAATATGGCGAATGATACTTGTCGGAAAAGATCTTTACACTCTTTGCTTGTTTAATCCAGCCCGACTTTACTTCAATTGGGATCGCACACCCATCTTTTTCATGCAAAAATTCTACTTCCGCTGTTTTTTCCTGCCAGCAATATAATTTTTCTTTACCTCCAGTTAGAAAGGCTTGTGCCACGAAATTTTCAACAAAAAATCCCTTATAGGATCCCCAATCGTAGTCCAAAATCATTTTAGGTGTAATTTGCGACATAGATCCAAGCAACCCAACATCAAATAAATACAGTTTAAACACATTATCTTCTGCATAAGCTGAAAAAGGGAGCTGTCCGGAATTAACAATAGATACTTTGATGGTCAATCCAGCTTTTTCTAACCAATCCAGTGCGCCAACTAATTTGCTGTACCTATCGATTCCAGGAACTGAACCTTTGAAGATGTATTTGTGGGCGGATCCATCTTGCGATCTTGAAAGTTGCGCAGGAACCGATTCAAAAATTCGGGCAATATGCATAGCATTTATGGGTCCTGAGTGCTTAGCAATATCCGCTAAATATGTAGTGATAAGGGTCTTCTGCTTTTCTCTCACCTTTTGAAAAGCAACGAATACATTGTCTTTAAGCTCGATAAAAGCACTCACAACTTCTGGCAGGCCACCGACAATGAGGTAATATTTAAGTTGTTGCCAAAGATGGTCATGGGCAAAACGTGGAATGTCCGTAAGAGTTTCAGAGAAATTACGTATAACTTCCAACGACTTATGATCTTCCTGAGCGAGTAAAAACTCTTCAAAACTCATGGGGTATAGATGTAAAATATCAACTTTACCTACCGGGAAAGAAACAGGCGCAAGATATACCCCTAATAGAGAACCTGCAGCACAAATTGCTAGGTTGGGCATTTTCTCCTGAAAGTACTTTAAACACGTAAGAGCTCTAGGGCAGGTCTGTATCTCATCAAAAATAATAAGGTCGCGATCTATATCGATATCTTTTTCTTGAAAAAACCGTAATTCTCGTATGAGATGCATTGGATCAAGATTTACGGAAAAAAGTTCACCTAAGGCTAAATTTTCTTCAAAGTTAAATGTATGCACTTGAGAGAAATATTCTTTTCCAAATTGGTGCAACAGGGTTGTTTTTCCCACCTGCCTCGCTCCTTGAAGAATAAGGGGCTTTCGATTGGGGCTTTCTTTCCAAGCAACCAGCTTTGTTAATAAAAATCGTCTCATACTACCCATTATTGTTAAATAAGACATTTTTCCCTAGCACTTTTTTGTCATTTTTGTACATTTTTCCTATTTGATTGGATTTGTGTGTCTTAAGCAGCAGGCCCTAGATTAAGAGTCCATTGGTTAATTTCACTCCAACGGTTTTTATATAAAATAATTGAATTCATGAAATTAAGTAATTACGTATCTCCCAATGCAATATACCTTTGTAGCTACAGGAATTAGTGCATATTCATTCACAAAAGTTACTGGCACAAGCAAAAGGAGTTATCAAGAAGGCTGATTTGATGTTGTTGCCTTTAATCGAGTGCTTTGAAAAATTCTAACGTTAAATGGAATTTGTCAAATTTATGGCAGTCGTTTCGGTAATTGCAAATTAAAATAAGGAGTTTTTATGGGTATTGAACAGACACAAACCAAACATACTATTTGCCCCCAAAAAGACGGCTTTGCTGAAAATTTAGTTGATAAACGGACCGGAACACTCAATGGCAAGAAGGCTGTTGTCATTGATCCTGCAGGGAAGAATAGCAAAGATTTTGTAGCAGGGAACAATATTTCCACTGAGGAAGTAAAATCACTTGAGGAAGTTATGGAATATTGTTTATCTGTTATGGCTTTAGTTGTAATTGGATTCGTTGCAGCCATTTTTATAACTATTGCTCTTATTGCTTTTACAGGAGCTATGCTGGGTGTAAAAGGTACGGCTATTGCAATTGGGGTCACCCTCCTCTTGGCTTCCTTATATTGCTTGTTTCACAAAAATATATCATCATGCACAGCATAGGTATCACCTTACTTGTTCAAAGTACATATAGCTGCTTTATCAATAGGCTCTGGGAAAGGTTGACTCACTTATTTACATCCATGATACTAAAGCGTTTAGAGTAAATGAAATGCCCTCAAAAATATCTACACATTTGTTTGTGATATTAGCACTTATTGAGAAATCGTGGCAAAGTAACTATTACGCACTATCAATAATTAAAATTACATCATTGACACATTTTAAGCCCTTAAGATATGTTATAGAACATATCTTAAACTTTTGATCTATTGGGAGAAAATCTTATGAGGTCTACTCAAGTACTTATATTAGCTATTTTATGCCTTGCTCCTACATTTACAAATGCAAAACCTTTCCTAAGCAACAGTGTCCCTCTTATGAAGGTAGGGCCATTAGAACAAAGGCTTTTCAATTGGGTGTTTCTACTGGTCATAACCCTGCCTATCCTGAGCTCAAATACACCAAAGACCACATTTGGGAAGGCTTTGAAAGATATCTTGAAGATCCAGGCTACACTCAACCCAAGATCAATCTCACACGCCTGGGTCAGTCTTTGCTGGGTTATTAAGGATTCCGACAAGTTGAAGCCACGGGGGAAGTGAAAGAGAATTTTTCTTGAAATTCATTCCCAACTTACGCATCACTTTTATTGATGCTAAATTGTCATAAGTCGTTGTGGCAATGATTCTTTTCACATGCAGTTGTTCGAAGGCATATGTTGCCAGTGCCGCTGCAGCTTCAGTTGCAAAGCCGAAACCTTGACTGCTTTTTGAAATAGCATAAAAGAGACCAAATTCTGTTGTGGAAAGACTTTGAGATGCAGGTCTTTCGTCTTGATGAAGATCACATAGTTGCTCAAAACAGTCCAAACAAGGTACATATCCACAAATTCCTATAAGTTTATTGGAGTCTTTATGGACAATGGCTCGTTCTCCATAGGGAGGTTGATTAAGCTTGGAAAATTGTTCGTAACTTAATAAAGTCCATTGCAACCATCTTTCACGTTCACTCAATGTTTGAGCACCTTCATTTCCAAAATCAGAATTCTTCAATTCTTGATCAAGTATTAGATGAATCGATTGAAGGTCATTCAGAGTAAAAGGTCGGATGATTAGCCGTGATGTTTCAAGTTGCATATAATAACCATTTAAGTGGATTGGAGATGCCTATCTATAGATCTATATTAGGGTAGACGAGGAGCTTTAAATCGTCGATTATTTTTTTGGCAGGCTGCTTAAATTGGCTCGAAGATACATAACAGAATGAAATTATATTTCTTCCTTCCTTCACAGTCATTTGATTAACAAATTATTAAAAAAAATCCCGCTAAAATATTGATTTTAGGTAGCCTGTCACTATCACAAGCGGCTACATGAAATACTGTAAGCTTGAATTTTTAAAAATAAGCCGTTTGCCAGTTCGAGGTGTCAATTTAACCTATATGCTAAAACATGTTTTTCTGATTTGGATTTTTTTCTTGGGGTTAAAAAATTTGCAATTTTTTGATGGTAAAATTTTCGCGTACCTCTTATTCTATGTCCAGGTACCGGGAAAAATCCTGATTGCTTGACAATTCAACTGAAACTGATTTGGAGGTTACATGGGCATTACTCGTATCTTAGGCATAGTGGCCTTAATCGTGGGAGTTCTTTTACTCGGCTTTGGTTTAAACTCTACTCAAGCAGTTACAGAGAAAGTCGTAGAAGGCGTTTCAGGGCGTTTTACTGACAGTACCATGTGGTATATCCTCGTTGGTATAGCTATGATTGTTGGTGGAGTCGCTTCTCTCATAGGTGGAAATTCTAAAAGCACGTTATAAGCTCTTTAGCATTAAAGACATCTATATTTAGTGAATCTTTAAGTTCATTGTGTGTAAGTTAAGCGACGAGTTATCTATTAACTCGTTAGCTTAACTTACCGTCACAAAATTACCTCTTCGCATATTCATTGGAAATGCGTATCAATTCAACATTATATGAAGGCATTGTCCCATGAAAAAGATCGTTTATTTATTTGTTTTAAGCTGTGTGATGACGTTTCTTTTATGTGCAGACCGATCACACTCGTCGGAGTATATGAAAGGATATATTGATTCTAAATTACAAGATAGGTTTGCCAGCTCTCAAATAGCTGTCGATGTCAATGATAAGACGATAATTGTTTATAGTTGGCCTGTTGATTTACCGAGCAATGAACTTGAGAAATTTTTAGAGAGTATATGTTCGGGATACCAGGTTCAATTTAATGGTTTACATCAGGAAGAAAACACTCCCTACCAGAATGTGCAAGTGGAAGATGCTGGTCGGATTGAGCCTTTTGAAGAAGGTGGATTTTTACCTGAACTGAATGCTTTTTTCCCAACTATGTTGGCAGATACACGTATTCTAGGATACTCTGCAGGATACCGAAGTTATGACAAAATCTTTAAAAGTACGCTGCCGGTTTCGATCGGAGATCAATTTTCTCTTTATCAAATTAAATTAAATTCGACAGCTCGATTATATTTTGGTATTGAGGCTTGTGTATGGGCTATTTTTGAAGCAAAGACAAAATCTTTGTCTTTGATCAATGCAGACTACTATATTGGGTTACCTTTAACCTATGTCAATGATAAATTTTCCGCTCGCCTACGTTTATTCCATGAGTCCTCTCACTTAGGAGACGAATTTTTATTAGAGACACAGGGCATAAAGAGAGTAAATCCTAGTATGGAAGGATTAGATATATCGGTTGGATATGAACCGATCGATAAAGGCCTCATATTTTTTGGATATAGAAGAATTTTACGATCCGATGAAAGCTTTAAAGTTAAGCCTAACAGCATTTACTATGGATTTAATTATTTTTTAAATTTTGCAAAAATTCAAACTTTTAACGTTGTTGGAACTCCCTATATTGCAGCTTATATCGCAAACAATGAAAATAATCATTGGAATTTCGATAGTTCGGTAGCAGTCGGATATCAGTGGGATAAAAATTACGGACGTAAGTTAAGGATATATGTTCTCGGTCATCATGGGTATTCTACAGATGGTCAATTCTCAAGAAAAAGATCTAAATATGTTTCTCTCCACTTGCTTTATGGATATTGAGAAAAAGAGCTATCATTTATTTAAATAAAGGCTTTAAATAGCCGTGAGATAAGATAAAATCTCATGGCTAATTTTTTTAAGCTTTGATACTTCCTAGCTGTTATTCTTCCATTCTTCCAAATATTCCATAATTAAAATTCTAGATATATTGTCGAAAAAGGTTACGTGGGCTACAATAGCAATTGGTATCTAATGTGATTTTGGTTAGGTTATTTAAACAAAGGAGAAACATCATGACAATTTATGCCGATCATTGGCTCTATAACTATATTCCACAGAATCAAGAGGAACTTTTAAAAAAGCCTTGTTGGCAACGGATAACATGGGCCTTATTTGGAAATGATGATGATGGAATTTTTGGCGAAGGACCGCATAGCGGGCATAGGTGGATTGAAAAATGGGATGGAAAAATTAATAAAGAGATTAAGATTTTTGAACCTGGAAAAATTTGTTTTACGCGATTTCTAAGCTGGCAAATTCGCAATCCATTACATAATTTTACGGCCTATGTTATCGGTTTTAAGAATGCCGTAAACGTTTCATTTACTCAGCTTGCGTTAATAACCACTAAAGAAATTTCATTTTATCAAAAATTAAGAAAAGTCAGTGTTTTTCCTATGAATGATTCTTCAGGTGTTTATATAGGCCTTCATAATAATAGACCTTTTATTTCTCTTCGTTGTAAGGTCATGAATAAATGGCTTGAAAGTTACGCAGGATGGCGTCCAAGAGGTGGATTTGGTTTAGCATTTCGACTTAAAGATTCAATAAAAGTAAAAGAATGTCCTGTGGTAAGGATGTAGGAGTGTCTTATCATTTCTTTGTCTTAAATTGACATGTTTTAAATTTTTTCATTGGCAAAGTTTCTATAATTATGTACTGTCAAACACAGGGAACATCCCTGAGGGGTCTGAAAACTTTTAATTCTTGAGGTTATATGAGCATTAGTTCCATATTAGGCATATTAGCAGTTATTGTCGGCGTTGTTTTGCTGGGTTTTGGTATAAATTCTACTCAAGCTTTCTCTGAAAAGGTTATTGAAAAAGTTTCAGGACGTTATACGAAAAATACCATGTGGTACATCATTGGTGGAGTTGCTTTGATAGTAGGTGGGATAGCTTTAGCATTTAGTGGGAAATAAGACATTAAGGTGCTGCCACTTAATTTGTGATAACTCAATGTCTACTATGTACTGCATTATTATAATTTTTCCAAAAGATATACTTATTTAATGTGCCTATTTTAAAAATAATTAGTTCGCGTTTCATTATCCTAAATAAACTTTCTTTTTATGAAAAAAAATCTGTTTTTTGTTGTATTTAGCAGCGTAATCTCTTTCTTTTTAACGGCAGAGCATTCAAATTCCACAGAATTTATGAAAGGATATGTTTACTCTAAATTAGAGGATAGGTTTTCACATGCGGATATCCGAGTCGACATTGATGATGAAGATATTACCGTGTACAGCTGGCCTTCTGATTTACCATGCGAAGAGATAAAAAACTTTTTGGAAAGTTTTTGTTGCGAATACCGCATTCATTTTAAAAACCAAGATTCTCTACAAACTAGTGCAGAATTTGGTATGTTGGAGCCGTTTGACGAGGGAGGATTTTTACCTGAACTGAGTCCTTTTTTTCCGACAATGTTGGCTCAAACTCATATTCTTGGATATTCAATCGGATACCGAAGTTATGACAAAATATTTAAAAGTACTATTCCCGTTTCTATAGGAGATCAATTTTCGCTTTATCAGTTTAAAATAAATTCATCCGCATATCTTTATTTTGGGATTGAGGCATGTGTTTGGGCGATATTTGAAGCTAAATATCAATCTCTGTCTTTGATAAACGCAGACTACTATGTAGCATTACCACTTACCTACATCAATGACAAATTTTCAGCTCGTTTGCGTTTATTCCACGAATCCTCCCATCTTGGTGATGAGTTCTTATTGGAAACTCCTAAAATCATACGGGTAAATCCGAGTTTAGAAGGATTGGATTTGTCAGTTGCGTATGAATTTATGGATAAGAGTGTTTGTTTCATTGGATATTCAAGAGTTGTACGCTCTGATGATAGCTTTAAAGTTAAGCCTAACAGTGTTTACTATGGATTTAATTACTTTTTAAATTTTGCTAAAATTCAAACATTCCATGTTCAGGCTACCCCTTACCTTGCAGCTTACGTTATAAATCGGCAAAATAATCACTGGGATTTTGACTGTTCTTTTGCAATAGGCTATCAGTGGAACAAATGCTATGGGCGGAAATTAAGGATTTACCTATTCGGTCATGACGGATATTCTGCAGAAGGACAATTTGCAAGAAAAAAATCTAAGTATGTCTCTATAAATTTGCTTTACGGTTATTAGAGCCAGAAGTTTTACGAATCAAATTTTTAAAGTGACCTGTTTGAGAGAACACTTTATCCCTTCCTCTGATTTTTATTCTTAAGGTGCAATATCCTAAATCTTTTAAGGACAATGCGAGATACATGGTTTTGAAGTTTATCTTTTTATAAAGATGCCGAATTTTTTCCTTCTTTTTAATTGTGAATGCAATGGCAGCATATAGCCATGGGCGTGTAAACGTAAATTTTATATTTACATTTACATTTTCTTTGCGCTCTTCCGCCTTTTGCTGCTTCTTTGCGTTAAAAAAAATTAATTTAGTTTCTGTCAAATCTGCTTTAATAAAACTTCTTTAGCTTAGTTAAATCCCCTACTGCTGGCTATGGGGTGAAATAGATTATTTTTTTAACGCAAAGAAGCAGCAAAAGGCGCAAAGGGCGCAAAGATCATTGTGAACTCGAATGGGTATAATTGACGTTTAAAACCTTCATCCGAACCACACGGGCGTTATTAACGTATACCGTTTTCAAGTTAACATTTTCCACATCGGGACAGGCTTGCTGTTATGCTGGCCCCAACCCTCCACAACTTCAATGCGTGTCTAACATTTGGGGTTCAATCGAAAAAAAATAAGGGTATTACGGGAGGTTAGGTCTTAACTTATGGTCATTTTTTTAAAAACCAGATAAGTTGAGGGAAATAACCCTCTAGCTTATTGGTTTACTATGCATAAGAATAGCCAAGCTTGCTTGAATAGCAGTTTAGGGACACTAAATGCTCATCACCTTTCTTCATTTTCTTATCTTAACATTACACAATCCATCGGTGCATTTAACGATAATTTATATAAACTGCTCGTGATATTTTACTTGATCCATATGCAAGGAGATGAACACGCCTCTCGAATCATCGCTTTAGCCGGAGCTATATTTATCCTGCCCTTTCTTTTATTTGCTCGACTCGCAGGCATATTAGCTGACACCTGCAGCAAAAGCATGATCATTCTGGCTACTCGGATTATTGGACTTTTTCTAGCCATTGGGGCGTTTTTCATATTTTACTTTGGCAGCATCCTGGGAGTGTACTGCATGCTTTTTGCTATGGCGACGAATAGCACAATTTTTGTGATTACGCGAAACAGCATGCTTCCTGAAATTGTCACCAGTACCGCTATTTCTAACGCAAATGGTGTGATGAGCTCTGTGGGCTTTGTCGCCATTATTTTAGGGACTTTCAGCGCATCCTTTATTTTAGATATGACTAGCAGAAATTATGTTTACTCTTCATTCCTGATAATCCTTACAGCAACGATTGCTGTCGTTACAAGCTGGTTTATTGAACACACATCCCCAGCTACGGAAAAAGACCATCATGAAAAAATTAAACCTTTTTTCTTAGCTGAAATATATTCTTCATTAAAAAAAGCCTCAGAGCTTTCGGACTTACTATCTTCAATTCTAGGAGCTTCATTTTTTTTATTTTTTGGAGCTTTCTTCCAACTTAACCTTATTCCCTTTGTAATTCAGTCTTTGCACTTTTCAGATCTTCAAGGAGGGTATATGTTTCTGCTTTGCGCCATAGGGATAGGTGTGGGCTCTGTCATTTCTGGAAAAATATCAGGGAAAATTGTTGAATTGAGATGGGTCCCTGTGGCGTCGGGATTTATGGCTATCTGTCTGCTCTTCATGTACCTCTATGCTAGCAGTTTATATGCTATTGTTTTCCTTACTTCGGCAATCGGTCTTTTTGGTGGACTCTATGACATTCCACTGGAGTCGTACATTCAATATAAAAGCCCTGCTCATATTAGAGGCCATATTGTTGCCGCGACAAAATTCATGAGCTCTTTTGGAGTACTTTGTGCATCGGGTTTAATTTATTTATTAAGCAATGTTCTAGGACTGAATGCGAGCGAGGGTTTCTTGATTTTGAGTTTAATTGTTGCGGTAGTCACGGTGATATATGCCTATTTATATCGAAAGCATCCTAAACAATTCTTCTGTTCAAATGATCCTTAGCTGTACTAGTAGTTCATCAAAAGCTCATGACCTCATGCGATAGGGATGAAAGTGGTGGATCTCCATATCAATCAATTCAATTTAAGGGCCTTGAGTGTAAGGGTAGGGCATATACAATTTAAGGACACTAAATTTTTATCCTACTTAGAGCAGTTATGGTAGAAGATAAATCTTCCAAAAATTTTGCTGATACATCGTGAGCTATGCACCACTCTTTTGCATCATCTAACTCGATATCTGTTGGTTTTAAAAATTTTAAATCTTCAAAATGTTTGTTTTTTTGGCATGGTTCAGAAATGACCAAAATTAGGTAACAGAAGACGATCACGAGCCTGCCCACTTTTAGGCCGGTTTCTTAAAAAAATGAGTTTCTAGATTTAAAGGATTCTCTAAGCGGCTTGTTTAAA
>JACCRY010000248.1 GCA_013813265.1 Parachlamydiaceae bacterium | reverse complement strand
ATTGCTATAAAGAGAGCATTTTTATAAATTGATTCAAGAAACCCCGAGCCAAGCTCTTTCATTACATCGAAGCAGCATCCTAATATTGTTTCCGTTAGCTGAAAATATAGAGGTTGATTATTATCATACATATCTTGCCGCTTGCGATCCAATCGCCCTGAGCTACAATCACAAGATTTGCTTTTTTTTCTAATGGTGAAATTTGGAGTGTCGGGAACTTGCTCAGCTTTGTTCCCTCTAGACTTGTTGAGGGGGTCCCCCTTGAAAGACGCGCATGTTGACGATTAACTCATACATCTCCATACACCAGGCGGAGTTCCACAACATATTCGCTAAGACAGCAATCGGTAAATATTTTTTCAGCTAATCTTGCAATTTGACATTTCTTTCGATATATTATACTACATCAATGGATAGAATTGATATATTAGGATACATCAAAATGCTAGATTCGATTAAACATATTGGAGCTGCCATCAAGGCAGGGCGTTTACAAATGGGATTGAGCCAGAGAGCTCTTAGTGCTAAAACCAAAATCCCGCAAAGTCATCTCTCTAAAATTGAAAATGGTGGAGTTGACCTCCAAGCTTCAAGCCTCGTTGAAATTTTGAGGGTACTTAATTTAGAATTAATGTTATTCCCGCGTGTATTTATCCCGACCTTTCAAGCTTTACTTAAAGATGTAGGTAAAAATTCAGAAAAGCAAATTCCAAAATATCAATTAGAAGTAAAAGAAGAGGAGGAAGATGATGACTGATTCAGTTTGCAAGCCGTACAAGGGAGAATCTATTAAGTCATGAAATTTCGAGTGAAAAAATATCTGTTGAAGATGACACAGGTGTATTGCGATTTTCACTTGCAGGTGTACAACTCAAATTTTCCGCCATTTGGGAAAATGAGAGGGGGTTAACTATACCGATTGATGGTGTAGGAGGTGGCTGGATTGTGAAGTTACCTTCCCCGATATATACAGGCGTACCTGAAAACGAATTTATTATGATGGAGTTAGCGCGACAAATTGGAATTAATGTTCCCCCAACAGCTCTCATACCTATTGACCAAATAAAATGGAAGCTTCTGGCTCCAGCCTATGATATTTTGTTTCAACTATTCCGTATATTGCTGGTGAGGAACTTGCATTAACTTTTGTAGATTCTAAAGCTTTTAGTTATTTAAACTATGAGCAATTTAAACGATTTTCCGCTAAATCTCAATTGCCTGAAGCATTAGTTCTTGATGCTGTAAGGGATATAGTAAATAAATTCGCCTATCTTTGGAAGTCAATAGGTGATTTTAATTTGAATGAAGAGATCTTCACAGTTATTAATAGTCACTTCAATACAATCCCTGTTTATAAGAATAAGTGAAAATATTCTTGACTTTTTATCATTAATTTGGCATTGTATATTTGAAATAGTCAAAAGAATGTTTACATAGCTTTATAAAGTCCTTTGAGGGCTGGTAGCGTGGATCAAAGATGTCATTATTAAAATTGAATTAAGGAGACTTATATGGAAGGCGCTTCAAACGGTGTGCACTCAGGAACTCTACCTAGACAGGAAGAGTGGACATTTGACTCAGCCAAAGAGGCTATGGAAAATAAACCTTATCAGACATTGGAATCTGCTCTAAATACCATCGCTATTTTAGGTGTTGTCATCGCCGGCGGATTAGTTATAGGGGCTTTGATACAGTTTTCCGCAACTCTTTTAGCTCCAGCAGTCTTTGTTCTTATTACAGCAGCAGCACTTAAGTATATTGCATATAAATTAGTTCAATCAGTTGATGAAGGTCTGGTTCTGCAGGGCCTTACTAACCAAAAGAAAGCAGAACTGTTCGCAGCCCGTTTTAAAGAAATAATCACTTCTGCGACAGAGATGGATGTTAAATTCATAAACGCGTTAGAGGATGATTTAGGAATTCGTACCCCTTTTCACAACTTTTTACAAGTAAGATTTGATCCACGTAAAGAAGAAATAGCTCAATTTTCGGTTTGTAATGATGAGCTATCGGACGATATTGTGGATGACTTGCTCCTTACTGCCTATAATAAAGGGGTCATTTTGCACTTTTCAAATCTAGAGGAGAGTTTTTATTCTTTTTCTAAGTCATTGGAAGAGTCAAAGCCTATGTATGATGAATTTTTGAGGAAATGGGGAATTCTGGGATTTAGAGATAGAGTGGTTCCGGAAGCCAACCTTTCAGCATTAATATCAGCTAGATTTGTTTCAAATTGTTTTAAAACAGGTGACGTACAAGTTGATAAAATGAATCAACAACTCAATGCCCTAGGATTCAAATATTTTAAAAAAGGCAGCTTAGATGAAGTGCATGATGATGCAAAAGCTGTTAAACCTGCTATCTTTATGGAAAACGAAGATACTTTAATCATTCGATCATTGTTCGGGGAAGTAGGAAATTTAAAGGATTTTCTGGCTCTTTTAAATGTTAATGAATCTTGTATTGAGGGGCTTAACATAAAAACAGTTAAGGTCCAGGGGGAAGGATTCTTTATATCACAACGTAAATGTTTAAGTGATAATTTAGAACAAGAAAAAAGCGCTCTTGAGAAGGAAATAAAAGAAAAAAATCATGGAGTAGAAATCATCTTCGAAGAATTGAAAATTCCATATAATCATTTTTGGCAAGAAGAGACTCCGAGATATACTTCTATTAAACCAAGTATGGAAGAAAGATTAGATTACTTAGAAGCAAACGAGCCGAAGGGCGATTCTAACCAGGAAATTTAATTTCCTCTTTTGTAACTTTAACCCCTGGTTTGCCCTTTCAGGGCTGAACCGGGGTTAGGGTGTTCATTTTATGCAAAAACGACCATGTTTTTTTTACATAATGAAGTGGGTCGACCCGGTAGGACTTATTGCAAATTGCTCAAGTTGCTGTTAAGGCCCATCTAGGCCTTAGCAGCAACTTTCTTTCGATAGATTTGTCATAATCTTAATCGATCGATCCACTTTAATTCATTTAAAAAAATCCTATGGGCTGCACAAAAGCCATGGAGCTTGCGTTATAAAAGTTGGGCATCATTTTAATTCAAAATTATGACCTTTTTATGTTTATTCTGGCAAGAATCCACCCACTTGAGCATCCCAAAGGGCTTTATATTGCCCATCCTTTTCCAAAAGTTCTGCATGCGTGCCATCCTCTACAATGACACCATGAGTAAATACCAAAATTCTATCCATATTCAAAAGCGTCGACAAACGATGTGCTATGACTAAAGTCGTTTTCCCTTGCATTAAAGGCCATAATGAATCTTGAATGTCCCCCTCAGTAATAGAATCTAATTGACTTGTCGCTTCATCTAAAATAAGAATAGGTGCATTTTTTAAAATCGCTCTAGCTATCGCAATTCTTTGACGTTGCCCCCCTGACAACTTGACCCCTCTTTCTCCGACCATTGCTTGATATTGTAATTCAAGATCTGCAATAAATTCATCAGCATGCGCCATTCTTGCAGCCTCCACAACCTCTCGATCTTGTGCATCCAAACGGCCATAACGTATATTATCCATCAACGATCTATGAAAAAGAGAGGGATCTTGAGGGATCAATGCAATCGCAGAGCGCAGCGAGTCTAGAGTCACCTTGCTGATGTCTTGACCATCAATCATGATTTTGCCACCCGTAACATCAAACAGTCGTAATATTAAATTTACAAAGGTTGTTTTGCCGCTACCTGAGTAACCCACTAAACCGACTTTCTGGCCCGGAGCAATTCTTATAGATTTATTATTAAATAATGGCTCTGCATTAGAATAACTAAAAGTGACTTGATCAAAAATAATTTCCCCTGAAGCAACTTCTAAGTCTTGTGCTCCAGGCGAATTGGTAATATCAATGCTTTCGTAAACAGTTCTATAAGCCTGCGTCACCCGGCCATATTGCTTCGTAAATTGCGAAAATTCGCGTGCTAGCTGCCACAGAAACTCGATGACGGCAGAATTTATCCCTAAAACTAATGCAAAGTCTCCTATACTGACCCATCCTTCCTGATAGCCTTTTATCAATAAAAAAAGATTAAGACCTAAAACCACAGCAAAACTATACCCGTAGATAAACCACATCTTCATGTTAGACCATTGAAGAGCTGCTTCAGCTTCAGACGTATCTGTAATCAATTTTTCAAGATAATTCATTTCCTGACGTGGTCGAGCAAACAATCTGACAGCAAGAATATTAGATAAAACATCCACAATTTTGCCTGTCGTCTGCGAGCCTAAATTTGACCAAAGGTCTGCCAATTTTGTCAGGTGAGGGGCGTAAAGATAGGCGCCGAGGGTAAAAAGGCCAGCCCACAAGAAAAGAATGAGCGCAAAATAAGGGCTAACCATAAATAATGTGACTATAGCTATGGTAAGGGCAAGAAAGTGACTAAAAAAACGATCGAGAATACTTTGAATAATTTCTGGTATATTCATTAATAAGTCGCTTACCTTATTCCCTAATGAGCCTGAAAACTGATTTTGAAAATAGTGATGACTCTGCTGTAAAAGATGCGACATTGCATTTACAGCAATCTTCTTTCGTAATGAAGGGATCATTTTATATTGTACAAAATAATCATAAAGCCGAAATGAGGTACTAAGTGTAAAAGAAAGAATAATAAATAAAAGTGCAGGAAATGTCAATGCACCCATAATTTCTTCTCGAGGCATTTCCCCTATACGATCGATCATCATTTTTAAAACATAAGGTCTTACAGATAAATCTATGGCCCAAACAAATGCGACAAAAAACATTGAAAGCAATGCTGAACGAAATGGTCTCACCATCTCAAAAATATACCGGGGAACGTTTCCAAATTTTTTAAACATTTTTTACAACTTTTGTGGAGGTGAATTTCTTCTATTTAAAGGGCTTTAACCGCTCTCTGTGACTCTGCGAGGCTGTGAAAAAATTGGAAAGATGCTTCAGTTGGCTGAAAAGTTGCATCTGACGCACTTCTCTCCTCGGTCGTAGCTATGGCTACGACGTCGTCAAGAATTGCATCAGCTGCAACTTTC
>JACCRY010000215.1 GCA_013813265.1 Parachlamydiaceae bacterium | reverse complement strand
ATCATAGTAAATATCGAGCCTTTTGCTGATGAAGTAGCTAAATATGATGCCTTTCGACAAAGGATTGCAAGACCAAATCCTTTTAATCAACCTGTAAAGTTTACTACTGAAAGGTATTGGGAAGCTTACAAAGCTTTTACCGCACATTTCATAAATGGAACTCAGGGCGCGGGAGTTAATGATGTCAGAAAGCTTCAACAGAGAGCCCTAAAATCCTTCATTGATTTTTTTAAGATCCTTGTAAAAGATGCTTTCGACCTTCTCGGTTACCCTACCTCATACGACATCCGCATGGAAGGTGCGATGGGACATGGAGAAATTTTTCCTTATGCCAATTTGGAATGTGTGATTTTAATGAGTCAACAGGATCAGAATCTTATTGACTTTTTGCAAGAAATTCTGACGGTGCAGCTTCTTACCGTAGACAAGAAAGTAACTTTTAGACGGGTCATAGCAACAGAAATTGCAGATTATTCTGTGTTAAAATCGACCAGCCTTACCACAAGCAATCCCAATTTTTTCCTCAATTATCAGGAGGAATGCTGGAAGCAGCCTTTTGATCTTCCAAAATTCAATGGTGATGCATTTAAAAAAGAATGGAAAGAAAAAGATGTGTCTTTAGGCTATGTTAAAGAGCATTACAAAACGCCTCTTATTCAGTTCTTAAGCGACCTGGTTCTTTATCACAAAATTGAGCATAAAAACCTTTTTGATAGCATTGATGCCCTCAATAATGTTTTTCCAGAGAACAGCCGAGTTCTTCTAAAGGAAAGCATTGCCTTTCTGCATTGCCTCTTTCTTCCTCATGAAGAAAACAAGTTGGGAAATGTATTATCAGAACATGAGATGACTGCATTACAAAAGTGTCATTGGCTAGTTTTGTCTCCTTTAAGTTCTATCTCATACACAGGTCAAGAGCCAATAAATTTAGATACTCTTGCACAGACCAAAGGCTTTTATTTACTTTACGAAGAGGCTCAATTTCGTAAAGATATTAAAAAGATTTTTGATTCTGACCCGACAAAAGTTAAAATAACAGGATGCGTTTCAGATGTCCTTCAAACATGTTACCTTCGTTCAGATTTAGTCGACGAAATTTTAGATAAAGAAGGAGGCCTAGTTAATCATTATGAGGAGTCTGCTCATCAAGTGTGCTCGATAGGGGATTTTCATTTAAAACAAAAACCTTCTTATCCTTTGATGGAATATGGCGTTCATAACCTTTGTTCCCGTATTGCTGGAGACTTTACTCCTTGCGTAGAACTTGTTCGCTTCGATATTGGCGATACATTTTACCCGGTATTGGTTTCACGAACGATCTCCGGGAATTATTGGCAGAAAGGTGAACCCCTTGATCTCAAGCAATGGACACGTATGCTTCTTTGTGCCATCTTGACCCGTCCAGCAGATGGTCGGCGTTCGAATTATATTATCAAAGATCAAAAAATCTATTGCATTGATAATGATCTCTCTTTTGTGGAGCCTGCTGAAGTCAATTGGAGCAACTTTGGCCGTTGGGGCTTCTCCGAAGTCTACTTTTTTACAATTCTCTTTTGCATACAATCCTTAGATACCAAACTTGACCAAGCAGCCCTTGATGAATTTAAAGCCTTGGATCGGGCCGCGATACTTGACGGATGGATCGAAGATGTCATCAAGAAAGAAAAGGAGTACACAGCTTTATTTTCAAAGGCTGATCGGGACATTCTTTCTAAAGAAGACAGTAAAGGGAGAACCTTTACCCCTTCGATTCCATTAAAAAAAGGGGCATTGGCGACTTTGGATTTGCAATTTTGGCGTTTACAGGCATTGATTCGTCGCTCGAAAGGACTAAAATCAGGAGATTTGCTAAAAGAATTAATCAACATCCATCAGGAATCTGTAGGAACCTATGTCTATAAGGCTTACGATAATGCAAAAAATTGTCCTTTAGATAAGGTAAAAGCAAAAATCACATCCTCAAAAGAAGTGGGCTCTTTGACTAATGTAGAGTATCAAAAGGCAGTTTTGGGAAAAAAAATTGAG
>JACCRY010000211.1 GCA_013813265.1 Parachlamydiaceae bacterium | reverse complement strand
GAAAGTTGCAGCTGATGCAATTCTTGACGACGTCGTAGCCATAGCTACGACAGAGGAGAGAAGTGCGTCAGATGCAACTTTTCAGCCAACTGAAGCATCTTTCCAATTTTTTCACAGCCTCGCAGAGCTCACAGACTCAACTTTGTGTTTTTTAGCATGTGTTATTGGCGAATGCTATGGATATCAGCAAGCCTACGATGATAATATGCAGTGTGCTAAATTGATTTTTTTAACACAGAGAAGCAGCAAAAGACACAAAGGCACAAAGATCATTGTGAACGAAATTTTTAACATCACTTTTGAATGAGTCTATGAGGAAGGGATTGCCCCATTGTAAATTGCTTTATTCATGTATCTAACATTTTCTTTGTGCCTTTGCGTCTTTTGCTGCTTCTCTGTGTTAAAAAACCAATTTAGTGCATTGCTACCTTGGTTCATATGCCATGTTCTATTAAATCCACAAATTAAGTCTGTAGATCTGCGGTAAACCCCGCCTCTTTCATTTTCCACATTATATAAGGTGAGCTCCGGCAAACTTCATATAAGGTGAGCTCCGGCAAACTTCATTTCCTCCAGGGCTTTCCTCTCATCATCAGGCGACAAATTAACGGCACGACATCCCCCCTTCACAACATAAACTTCATACCCTAATTCAAGCGCATCTAAAACCGAGTACTTTACACAGTAATCTGTCGCAAGTCCCGCAATGTAGAGAGTTTTGATCTGCTGTTTTTTTAAAAGCTCATCAAGTCCGGTAGACTTTCGATGTGCATTATCAAAAAAAACACTATAACTATCAATTTTCTTGTTTGTGCCTTTAAAAATAATTTTATCTACTTTGCTTGATTCCCATCCAAGAGCAAACTCAGATCCATGACTCTCCTTCACACAATGCGTAGGCCAAAGAATCTGCTCTAACCCTTCTAAAAGAATTTTTTCTCCAGGATTTTTATCATGTGTCACCGCAAAGCTCTCATGCTTCTGCGGATGCCAATCTTTCGAAGCAATAATGAGATCAAATTTCTGGTGAATGAGCTCATTAATAATAGGTAAAATTTGAAACCCTTCAGCTACAGCCAGAGCCCCTCCGGGCATGAAATCATTTTGTAGATCGACAAGAATCAAAGCGGTCATATGGGGTCCTCACATTTTTTTTCGAGTTTTGCAATTCCCTCTACAGGATAGCAATGGGGTAAGATAGATGCAACAGCAACATAAAACGCATACTTTTTTTTTGAAGAGAAAAAGAAAGGGTCGCTCTCTTTTAAGCCTTAGTGAGTTAGGAAAATCATGGATTTTTCTTGTTGCAGGCTAAGCGATTACCTGATAGATTTTCTACAGAAAGGCCCTCAGACTTGTGTGTGGGAACAGTGTTCACAACTTTAAAAGGTATAAAAATTATGACGTTGCCTGCAACTTGCGATCCTTGGACTCAATTTTTACTCTTCGCCAAAGACCACTGTTCCGCGACTGCTTTTGGAAATTGGTTAGAACCGATTCGTGTTGTAGAGTCCTCGGACGAGTGTGTAGTTCTAGAAGTTCCAAATATTTTTGTGAAAGAATATCTCATCTCAAATTACAAAAAAGATTTACATGCCTTTCTTCCTGTCAATAGCAACGGAGAACTGGCGTTGGAATTCGTCATTGCTGAACCGCATAAAGTTGCTATTTCTACTGTCGCAGCTCCAAAGCCTATTATTTATGAAAGTAAAGATTTACCGACCTCAGATGTGAAGCTTAATGACAATTATTGTTTTGACACATTCATTGAAGGGCCAAATAACCAGTTTGTCAAGTCTGCAGCTATGGGTGTTGCAATGCGTCCGGCTCAGTCCTACAATCCCCTTTTCATTCATGGCGGTGTAGGACTAGGTAAAACGCATATTTTACATAGTATTGGCCATCATGTCATGAGCCATCATAAAAAATTACGCGTACAATGCATCACAACGGAAGCTTTTATCAATGACCTTGTCGACAGTTTACGCAACAAATCAGTCGACCGCATGAAGCGTTTTTATCGTTCCGATGTAGATGTTTTGTTAGTGGATGATATCCAATTCTTGCAAAATCGGCTTAACTTTGAAGAAGAATTTTGCCATACTTTTGAAACTCTCATCAATCAGAACAAACAAATCGTCATTACAAGCGACAAACCTCCTTCCCAATTAAAACTTTCCGAACGCATGATTGCACGTATGGAATGGGGACTTGTTGCACATGTAGGTGTTCCTGAACTTGAGACACGTGTCGCGATTCTCCAATATAAGGCACAACAACGTGGCTTGCAGATCTCCAACAATATTGCCTTTTTTATTGCAGAACACATTTATAATAACGTGCGACAGTTGGAAGGTGCGATCAATCGACTGAGTGCGCATAGTCGCCTTCTTGGTATGGCAATCACTGAAGACCTTGTACAAAAAACTTTGCAAGAGATGCTGCAGCACACGCCACAACAAAAAGTTTCTGTTGATCAAATCTTAAAAAGCGTAGCGTCTGTATTTGAAGTACGTGTTAGCGAGCTAAAAAGTGAAACAAGAACAAAAAATATTGCACTTTCACGTCAAGTGGCGATGTATCTGGCGTGTAAATTGATCAAGGAATCCCTTGAAATCCTTTCAGCTTACTTTGGACGCAAACACTCGACTCTAATCCATGCTTGCAAGAACATTGAAAAACTTGCAACGGGGGATGAAATTTTGCGTAGAAAAATCGGGATGGCTGAAAAAAATATTCATGCCTAGTACGCCATGTCATTTAAATTACCTGTTTGGACGACGCCAAAGCCCCGGGGTTGGACGATCGAAAAAGGGGTTGTATATGAA
>JACCRY010000202.1 GCA_013813265.1 Parachlamydiaceae bacterium | reverse complement strand
TTTTTATAAATTGATTCAAGAAACCCCGAGCCAAGCTCATTCATTACATCGAAGCAGCATCCTAATATTGTTTCCGTTAGCTGAAAATATAGAGGTTGATTATGATCATGCATATCTTGCCGCTTGCGATCTTATATATCCTGTTTTCTTGTAATTATTAGGATATTTTACATAAATTCTACTCAGCTCAATGAAAAAAAAAGCAGACACACTAAAAAAATCCCTAATCGGAATTCAGGGACACAAATCAAAATATTCTATATAATGCAATCGCCCTGAAGCTTTATCAAACTTTGTGTTGCTACCAGGAAAATTTTAAGGTAGGATTTATGTTTTAACTTACAGCGAGTTAGTCTTTGTCCAATGAGTCAATAATATTTTATTTGTAAAAGGTCTAAAAAAATATGGAAACGGAAGAAAGAGATCCTGTTGTTCTTCAAAATCAAGGTCAGAAAATTTTCGGTGTAATGCATCGCCCTGCAAACGCCTCAAAAACTCCTGCAGTGCTAATGTGTCATGGACTTGGAGGCCATAAGGTTGGCAAAGGTCGACTCTATGTACAACTTGCAGAGAGGCTTTCAGCCGCTGGAATTTCTTCTTTACGCATCGATTTTCGTGGTTCGGGTGATAGTGAGGGAGCTTTTTCCGATATGACAATTGACTCAGAAGTAAGCGATGCCGTGATAGCTTTGAATGCTTTAAAAAATGACCCACGAATAGATACAGAACGTATTGCGATCTTTGGGCGATCATTCGGTGGAGTTGTGGCTGTACTGGCGGCTCAAAAAATGGCAATGATTAAAAGTCTAGCTTTGTGGGCGCCCGTTTTTAGCATTGATCAATGGAAAGAAAAATGGCAGCAACTTCATGCAGCTCCTATAGAAGCGGCACAAAAAGCAAGTTTGGTGGATATTGAGGGATTGCAACCCGGATATCCTTTTTTTAAACAGCTCTTTGCTTTGAAACTTTCTGAGAGTCTACGTGAACTATCCAATGTCCCTTTGTTGCATATTCACGGTGAACAAGACGACATAGTTAACTTATCGCATGCTGACAATTTTGAAGAAGTGCGTCTACATGCTTCCGGAGAATCGCACTTTAAAAGACTTCCCAAAACTGATCATGATTTTTTAGATCGCTTGGAGCGTGAGCAAGCACTTGAAGCGACAATTGATTGGTTTAGAAGAACATTATTTATTGAACGGATTTAATAATCATTTCACTCATCTGTAAGACAAGGTGAGTTTTCTTCTTTTGCTCCTCTACATCCTGTGCAATGATCTCTTTCAGTTTTGCTTTTTGGAATTGACTATGTAACTTCCAGCTCTCTTTACCTAGGTGTTTATTTAACAGTTTTATATCCTCTTTGTTAAACATTCTTTCCGATTCAATCTTTTTAAATAAATAGTCCTTCTGGTGCATATTAACGAGATTATTTGTCATGGCTGTTTTATTGGGATGCGGATATCTTGGGTCTCCAACAAATAGCGGAATAGATGCATCGAGCATTTTCAGGGTGTCTGCATCCATTCTCCCCCCTAAATGATCTTTTAATACTTCCCAGAGTCTATCGACTCTATGGCTGTAAAGAAGTGGGCGGTCTTGATCTTTCCCTTCATGATCTAAAAAGAGAGGATGTGGTTGAGAAGCATTAGGTTTCACTGTACTCAAAGCAATTTTTAGAATGGATGAAAGAAGGCTTACCTGAATTTCTGCAGAACGCATCGTAAAAAAAAGAGGCCTTGAAACTGTTTTTACGTAAACATTGAGGGTTTGGTTGAAATCCATGACTCGTTTAACTGTGCTGACAAAGTCTTGGAAAAAATTGGCACATTGTGGATTAACCTGCAAAGCAGTTATCAATTTAGTTATTTTGGAGTAGAAAATATCTACATTTTGAATGTCCGAAACAGGGATAAGCGACCCAAATTGATTTCGTCGAAGTTTGTAAATGCGAGAATGGCAATCTTGAAATTTTGTCACTTGATTTTCGAGACAATTCCCTTTGGGAGATTTTGTAAGAATAGATAGATCCCTCCACACCCTTTCACAGGTGGAAGTGATCAATGTCGTCCCTTGCAGCATCTGATGATCCTCTTGAAACCAATAGACTTTTTTAAGTAAAAATTCTTGGGCTACGATGGTTGATTGATCGTCCGAATTTTCAAACCAATGTTTATCTGCAGAAAATATAAGTTGTGTTAAGAGTTCGCCATTATGTGTATAAATAAGAGAGCGGCCATGGTAAATTGAATTAATGATGTGGGTGTTTAAAGATTCTTTTGTTCCTATGCGCAAGTAAATGAGAGCAACTTTTTGTGTAGCTTCAAAAGAAAGTATCTGATCGAGTTGTTCCCTTTTGCTGATTAACTCGGGGACATTTTGCTCAGGATGATTCCCTTTTTTTGCGTCCTCAATCAAAGCTTGGTAAAAGGATAAGTTTTGAATCAGTTCTTCTCGCTTTTTTAAGCGAAAAATATAAGAATCAATTGGTTCTTGAGCGTTCAATAAAGGAGGCATCTGTGCTTTCAAGGTATTGAGAAGGGTCGAAGTTTCTTCAAAAGGTGAGGGTTGATAAGTTGCCTGAGGGAGCATACTTAGAGAAATTTCTTTTATTTCAGCCTCGCCATCCGTTTCGTCTGAGGAGTGTGAGTCAGGGGAATTAAAAATAAGATCAGGGGTTCCTGTTCTTATTAAAGAATGTTTCTTCGGTGCGGGATTTTGTGAAACTATCTCAAAAATAGTTAGGTTTAAAAAATCAATCCATGAATCCCATAAACAAATAACAGAAGTGATTTCGATAATTTTTTCATCTTCTGACCTTAGCCCCGTGGTGCCTAACACTGTTAGCTGAGAACTCCAAGCATCATAGCTTTCGAACGTGGACTGCATCTTCTTCTTATATTCATGCAGTGTAAGAAGAACTTCATCACAACTAGTGCAAATTTGCAATTGTTGACTACAGGTTCGGAAGATATTTTGCCTCTTTGCTATCTCTAACTTTGCTAAAATTACATACTTAAGATTGCGTTTCCAAAAAAACCTAGAAATATCTGACGCAAGCACAAGCTTCTTTTTAATCTCATTTTCTAAATCGAGAAACTGTCGGTCAATCCTATACTGATCTGCCGAAACGCTGATCAGTTTCATATGCTGCTGAATGAGTGGAAGATCAAAAGAAGAAATTTCGTGTTGAGTGCTAATCGGATCAAGCAATGTTACGATAAGATGCCTGCGAATACAATCAAAGTTTTCAGAATTTTCTAAATACTTATGTAATAGAGGAATGGTAACTCTTAAGGCTCGACTTTGTAATGCTGTTGGTTCAGATAAATCAAGGTTTAATGTTTCGTTAAGTGTATCAACAATTAGGTTCAATAAGGATAAAAGATCTTCACGAAGATCATTTTTCTTTGAAATGGACAACTTTATTACAGGCGATACTGATTGTAAAACTTTGAGTGTATATATGAATTTTGGCAATATTTTTTGGGTGACTAATCTGATCATTTCACCGAAAGCTGCATCATCCGAGTTTTGGATTGAAAGTTCAGAACACTGAAAAACTTGATGAATAAAGAGATCAATCGCTGAAAACGATGAACTTGGCAATTTTGATTCAGACAAGATAAGAGATCGGTGAAACTTTAAAGCTAGTAGGTTTTTTTCGTTCATGACTGAGAAAAAAAGTGCCATTTCTTGATTAATAAGCATGGGCAGCCGCATACTTTCAATAACAAACGCATTATAAATTTTAAAGAAACAACTCGAAGAAGTCGAACTTGTAATTCCAGTAAGCAAACTGCGAATTTGAATGCGCGTTCTTTTATTAATTTTTTTGGTTTTTAAAGCCTTTTCCATATGGTCAATTTTATTTGAAACTTTCTCACTTGCTGTTTTTATGAATTTCACCATTAAACTTGATCGCTCTTCCATGCCTTTGTTAAATGAATTCCATGGAACTGAGATTTCCTCTACCATTGGATGCATTTGTTTTAGGGCTATCATAAGCGAAGTATTTTCCTCTTTTAAATTTTTAAAACAAGCTTTGAGGGGTAAGTTAGCTTTGTTGAGCTTGGATGAGATGATAATTTTTTGAACTGCAACTGGAAATTCTTTCATGATTCCACTCAAGTCATTAAGAAATTCTCTAATTGATCCGATGAGGTCATCAAGTGGTAGAAGAGCAAAAACTTCTTTTGGAAATTTGCTAATTTGTTCTACAGCATTTATTAGAGGATCTTGATAATCCTTTTGTATTTTCGAATGGAATTGTACTAAAGAATAAAGGCATGTGTCTAATGAATCTAAATATAGGTTCATATGAGAAAGGGTTGGGGGGTATGTAATGACGCTTGTTAGTGGATCCATATTAGGTGAAAGAGATTGTGTGCATATCTTGAGAAAATCTTCATCAAAACAGACGTGATAAAGAACGTTACAATATTTTTTCAGTTCGTGGCCCAGTTTTTTTGTTTGAATATTTCCTTCCGATTGAATGACACCCTCAATGCGTACAAAAAGATTTACAATCTTTAGGTAAATTTGTTGAGCCTGGATGATTTCTATCCTATTTGCTTTCGCGGCTATTTTCCCTTCCAAAAGACCTGAATAATCGCGAAATATTCTAAAAAGGAGGTGAAGCTTACCGGACAAATGTTGGACAATTTCCGATCCTTTTGTTTGTTCCGTTTTAGGTTTGCCTGCGATATTTAAAGTTATAAATCCGGAAAATGATGCAATTGTTCGCTCACGTGAAAGTTGCTGCATAACTTTTATCATTTCAAAAAAAAGAAGATTAATAGGTGATAAAAAATTAACGGTTTTACCTCTTATAATATCCTGAACCAATTTTTTTGCTTGGTTCAATGTAAGTTTATCAAGAGTTTGGAATGTTTGCTGAAATGTCAAAGTTTTGTTTTGAACAACTTTTGAGATTAAATTGTCGCGCTCTTCTGTGTTTAGCTGATTGATCTCTTGTATGGTCTGCTCAAGATTGATTTCCTGAAGACTTTGTATTTCGCTGTGATTTTCTTGAAATTCAGGCTGGACGTCGATTTCCCTTCCCTTTAAAGCTGAATTGTCAATGCTATCTTCCTCTGATGAAGGGTAGAAATAGGGGTTCGGATTGGAGCCCGTCGAATTGATATTATTCATTTAATTTTACCGCTTTATTTAATTGATTATTTATATTTATGCGCTTTTAAATAGAGTATCATTTAACCGTGAAATTAGCAACTAAAACTTAATTATTGCTATTTGTGAAGATTGTTTGTAATACTTGTAACTATCGAAGTTAGAGGTACTAAAACACTGGAAAACGAAAGTTGAGTAACTCAAGAAGAAGACGGTTACGGACCAAATTAAAAAGAGATATGAAATATTACTATCCTTATTGACCTAGGATGAGCTTTCTTTTGATCAGAAAGGCATGCTCTTTTGGATGATGGATCATATCCCAATAACGTGTTAAGGAGACAAATCAAACTTTGTGTTGCCACCGGAGAAATTTTAAGGTAGGATCCATGTTTAATGCTTGCAGTGGTTAATTTTTGATCCCATGAGCCCATTTTTTTCAGGTGAAAAAAGGTCCCAAAAAATGAAAAAATGGAAGACAGTGGCTCTATCCTTTATTGGTTTAAAAGATACTAAAAGCATAGATTTAGGAAACTGATGGATCCATACACAGACATTTCTGCTTTTCAACAATCACGGTTGCGCTATCATCCCGTTTTGCCTGAAATTTTGGAGCAAAGTGCATCTTTAAAAAGTGTTGAATTGGAGGATGGGACCCTGCCTCGGAACGACGGGCTAAAAACTTTGTTTCCTTTAACTGGTGAATTACCGGCTATTAAACTTGAAAATGATTTGAACGATCAAAAAATTGGTGGAAAACCATTGCGTGTAGGGGTTTTCTTTTCCGGAGGACAGGCTCCTGGAGGACATAATGTCATTACAGGACTTTATGATGCTTTGCAAAAATACCATCCTGAAAGTTCTCTTTTTGGTTTTTTAGGTGGACCCTCGGGTCTTATCAGTGGCAAAAGTAAGCCGATTACCGCTGCTCTATTGCAAAATTATCAAAATCTTGGCGGGTTTGATCTATTAGGCTCCGATCGGACAAAATTTGAGACTTCCACTCAGATACGTATCTTGGAAAATGTTAAAAAAATGGATCTTGATGGCCTTGTTGTTATCGGTGGAGACGATTCTAATACCAATGCTGCCTTTTTAGCGGAATATTTCTTAGCTCAAAAGTGCAAAACCAAAGTCATTGGTGTCCCAAAAACAATAGATGGAGATCTTAAAGGCTCACTTATTGAGTGTTCCTTTGGTTTCGATACTGCTTCAAAAACATATTCCGCTATTATTGGGAATCTTGCTCGCGACCTAATTTCAGCCAAAAAGTATTACTATTTCGTTAAGTTAATGGGCCGTTCTGCCTCAAGTGTGACTTTAGAGTGTGCATTGCAAACCCATCCAAATTATGCTTTGATTGGTGAAGAAATTGCAGCTAAAGGGCTTCTTCTATCGGATGTAGTTCAACTTCTTACGGATCTAATCTGTGAGCGCTCAAAGCGCTCTAAAGAGTATGGTTTAATCCTTGTTCCCGAAGGCCTTTTAGAATTTATCCCGGACTGTCATGCCTTAATTAAGGAATTGTCAGTCATCGAAAAGCATCATTCTAAAGAGGTAATTACGGATCAACTATCTGCAGAAGCAAAAAGCTGCTTTTTACTACTTCCAGAAATGGTGCAAAATCAGCTTTTGCTAGATCTTGATCCCCATGGCAATCTACAGGTTTCTAAAATTGAAACTGAACGTCTCTTGATTGCTTTAGTGTCAAGTGAGCTAGAACAGCGTAAGGCAAGAGGAGAATATGCAGGCAAATTTAATGCACAACCTCTTTTTTGCGGCTATGAGGGGCGTTCTTGCTCTCCCTCCAATTTCGATGCTAACTATTGCTATGCATTGGGTCATGTAGCTGCTGGGTTGATTCAAAATAATCTAACTGGGTATATGGCAGCTGTTAAAGGGCTTTCAGATTCGGTTAGTAACTGGCAGCCTATTGGAGTGCCTCTCGTTTCGTTAATGGATTTTGAAGAACGTAAAGGGGTCCAAAAAGCCGTCATACGCAAGGCATTAGTTAATTTAAAGGGAAAACCTTATCTCTTTTTTAAAGAGCAGTGTGATCATTGGGCCTACGAAGATGATTATTGCTATCCCGGACCTATTCAATATTTTGGCCCTAAAGAGTTAACAGAGCAAATTACATATACATTGGCATTGGAATCTAACAGGTGATGTACTAGTAAATAAAAGGAGAGTCCATGCGCAAAATCATCTGGCTGCAGGTGCTAGCGGCCTCAGTAAGTTTACCTATAGCCGCTATTGAAACAGTCATACCGGATGCCGCTCCGGCTGTTATAATGCCAACTCCCTCGACTTCGGTTGATATGCCCATGTCACCTGTAGTTTCTCCCCCTGTTGTGGCACCATCACCGGTAATTTCGCCCCCAGTGGTTCCGACTGCTGTGACTCCGCCAATCCAATCTGTACCAGCCTTGCCGGTGCCTGCAATATCTTCACAGCCTGCAAGTCCCCCCTATGTACCTTTTTCAAGTTCATATATTCCTGTGGCTCCAGGAAGCTCTACCTATTATGATCCTTACGGTCCTGGGCCGGGCTTAAGACGATCACCTTTAGATGCTCGTTTAAATGCACCTCTAGGCTTGCCTTGGTCCCCGCCAGCTGCACGGGTGTCATCGGTAGCACCCCTTGCCGTTCCTGGATATATTCCTGGCCGTCGCAGTGTGCCTTTAGCTCCGATTCCTCCTCAAGTGAGGAGCATTTCACATGGTCATTTTGGTGAACCAGCTTATTTATTTCCTGGGCTAGTGCGTCTTACAGGGGATAACTGGGTAGGAAGTGATTACTTGTATAACCTTGCTCCAACTATTGGTGTTGCTGTCGAATTGATCGTTCCTCCCGAAATTTCTTCAGTCATTTTTAAAAATAGAATTAGAACGGAACTGGAAGGGGTTTTTTCTAGTTATGGGATTACTCCTTACTCTGAAGCTATTGGCGAAATGCCACCTCTTCCTTTTTTTCATTTAATTGCTTTCGTAGCCCCAGTTCAAGGAAAATATGTTTTAAATATAACCGGGCGGCTATTCGAAGAAGTCAAAGTGCCACGTCTTAATTATCAGCTTCCTGGGACATGGCAAGCAATTACTTGGGAAAAACAAGAACTGCTTATTAGTGCAGGAAGTCAATTGGTGGAAAGGTTAAGTTCGGCTGCATCTGAAATTGCGTTAATGTTTGTGAGAAGAGTGAGTCATTACAATAGACAACAACTCGAGCAGAGAGATGCGCTTAGGGTAGAAGGTCCACCTGTAGGTGCCTTGGAATCGCCCTTTTTACACCAACATTCACCATGCTGTTCGCAGTAAAAGGAGATCCCATGCGTTACCTCATCTCATTACCAGCTTTAGCTCTTTTTTGTAATCTCCCTTTGATTGCGGTTCCATATGTTCCTTCGACACCTGCTGGTATTTCTAATCCAAATGTTTATGCGCCTGCTTCAACATCATATACCCCTCCTTATTCCTACTCATATAGGGACGGGTCAAGGACTGTTACGAATTACTACGATCCTAACGCTGGATTTAGTGCGCCGCCCGGTTTACCTACATCACCGTTGGATTCACGTCTTAATTCCCCATTAGGAATGCCTTGGCAAAACACGCCTCCAAGAGGAATGCCTTGGCAAAATACGACGCCAGTTGTACCCATCTACTCTGGACCACAGTCGATTTATTCCAGCTCATTGCAGCCTACTTTTACCGGGGCCCCAGGATATTCACCGCCGGCTATTACTGCACCTATTGTTCCTGCCTATAGCCTACCAATGTCAGTAAAAGGTGGTTTAATAGCTGAGAGGCCACGTCCAGTAGGGCACTTTGAAGAGCCAACTTATTTATTCCCCGGGCTTGTTCGTTTCTCAATTGACAGGTGGGTTGGAAGCGATTACCTTTATGATCTCCCCTCTAATATAGGAGTGGTTGTTGAACTGGTAGTTCCACAGGAACTTGCTGGAGTGTTTAGTACAGATAGGATAAGAGATGAGGTAAATACAATCTTTTCAAATATTGGTATTACACCTCTATCTGAAGCTATTGGAGAGCAACCCCCTTTGCCTTTTTTTCATCTGGTCGCTTTTATTGTTCCTGTGGAAGGCAGTTACGTTTTGAGTTTATCCGGTAGATTATTTGAGAATGTGACATTACCGCGGATCAATTTTCAGCTTTCCGGAACTTGGCAGGCTATTACTTGGGAAAAACAAGCAATTATTGTCAGCTCAAAAAATCAGTTAAGTGACCAGTTGTATGGAACTGCAAAAGAAATAGCGGTTCTTTTTGCTGGAAAAGTGTTACATTTCCGCGATCGAAGATTTGCACAAAGAAGAGAGCCGCATGAAGTTCCATCGAGTGACTTAATTTCCCCTTTCCTTCATCATCGTGGTGCATGCGGTTGCGATTGAGTGTTTATATGTGGGTGAGTTTGGAACAACAGGATAATTACAGGTATCATCCTGCCCCCATCCTGCCCCAACTTGCCCCATCCTGAAAAAATCCAGTTATGAGCAAATAGCAGAGTGGCTTGATTCCAACCACTAGATTAATTTTTTCAGGATGAGACAGGATAAGGCAAGATGGAACAGGATAACTACAGATGAAATAGAAAGTTGAAAATCACAAAAATCTTATTAATGATGACAGGGACGGAGAATTAAATGTTCGCGCCTCTCGAAGAATCGAGAGGGCGAAACATCATTAAATTAACGTTCTGAGGAAGGTCGGCTGAATTTACTTTTGAAATTTCCACGCTTAGGCTCGCCTGAACTACTACCGTAGCTTCCTTTGCTTGCACCATAGCCGCTTCCGCTGCTATTGCCGTAGCTAGGTTTGCTGGAGTTGCCATAGCTTGGTCTTGAGTTACCATAGCTAGGTTTAGCGGCGTTGCTATAACTTGGTTTGCCTGATCCTGAAGCGGAATTTCCGCGACTTGCAAAACTGCCTTCGCTGTTATTGCTATAGGAACTTCTAGCCGGGCCGCTATTGCTGCTGCCTTCACTTCGGCCTCCGTAACTACTACCTTCACTTCTAGGGCTGCCTTCACTTCTACTTCCGTAACCGCCACCTTCACTTCTGCCGCCTTCGCTTCTGCTTCCAGAACTGCTAGGTCTGCCACGGAATGATGAATTAGACCCTCCAGAATAGCCAGGGCTTGGACGGCGACCACGTGGTGGAGCTCCATTTGCATGACCTGCTGTAGGACGTAACTTCGGTTCAAGACCCTCAATTTGGGTCGCTTCTAATTTCTGGCCTGTAAATTGTTCGATACGTCTAACCAGTTGAATGTCGCGTCCGCCAGCAAAAGAGAGGGCAACACCTTTGCATCCGGCACGTCCGGTTCTGCCGATACGGTGTACATAATCTTCAGCACAGTTCGGTAGATCGAAATTGATTACGTGTGTAATAGTTTGAACGTCGATTCCTCTAGCTGCTACGTCTGTAGCGATCAAGATGCGAATATCTCCGCGGCGCATTCTACCGATTGTACGTGTGCGTTGGCCTTGGTTCATATCGCCGTGAAGCGCTGCAGCATTATGCCCTTGTTCGTAAAGTGTGTCGACAAGTTCATCAGCGGCAATTTTTGTCGATGTAAATACGATGACTTGGTTGATTGTAGGATCATTAAGTAGATGGTCTAATAAACGATGTTTATGGGAAATATTATCGACATAATGAAGACGTTGCTCAATATTTTCATGCTTATCATGACTATGGGCTACAGTTATTTCTTCGGGCTTGTTAAGCAATTGTTTCGATAAACGTAGGACTTCGCCTTTCAGTGTCGCTGAAAATAGAAGTGTTTGTCTTTCTTTTGGAGTCGCAGCTGCAATTTGTTCAACAGGCTCAATGAATCCCATATCTAACATACGATCGGCTTCATCCAAAATCAACATTTCCAAACGGCTGAAGTCGATGCGTCCACGCTCAAGGTGGTCAATTAAACGTCCAGGCGTTGCAACTAAAATTTCGTAAGGACGAGAAAGTTCTCGGTTTTGAATTGGGTATGGAGCACCGCCATAAATACAGACAGTTCGCATACGCGGCAAGTTTACGCTATATTTTTTCGCTTCCGCTGCTACCTGCATGGCAAGTTCGCGAGTTGGGACTAAAATTAGTGCGCGTGGGCCATAACCTTTAAGTTTTGATGGCTTTAATAGCATATGGAGTAGCGGTAGGAGGAAAGCTCCTGTTTTGCCTGTTCCAGTTTGTGCAGACGCTAAGAGATCAATTCCAGCAAGAATCTTTGGGATCGCTTGGCTTTGAATTGGTGTGGGCGTCGTATAGCCAGCCTCTCGAATGGCATCTAAGATTGAAGGATCTAAATCTAAATCAGTAAAGTCTTGCATTATTCCACTTTTGTTGGAGTTTAATACCCAGTATACAAAAAGCAATAAATAAAAGCTATTGTTATTTTAGTTTTTTTTGAGAAAGACTTCTCCAGAAACAAATTCAGAGATGTTTCCATCGGGAAGGCGAAGTTTTAATGAGCCTTGTGGAGTAATCTCATGAAACTTACCTTCTAGTATCTTTCCATTCACATGGAAACTCATTTTGTCATCTTTTTGTAATACCATTTGCTTTTGGTAATTCTGTAAAAATGGATGGAAACCTTTATCAAAAAAGAGGTTAAGGTCTTTTAAAAAGCACTGTAAGAGGTCTTTTTGAATCGTCTTTAGATTTCCAATATTTCCTGTTTCAATTAAAACGGATGTCGCCGGCCGGCCAAGGGTCTCAAGTAATGCGACTGGCATATTGATATTAATTCCAATTCCGATAGTCATATAAAGTCTACCATCATCATCTTTCTTAACTGCAAATGTTTCAGCAAGGACCCCTCCAATTTTTTTCTTGTCGATCAGAAGGTCATTTGGCCATTTGAGGCAGGAAGAAAGTCCGTGTTTCTGAAGAACTTCAGCCGCTGAAAGAGCCATGATTTGTGGAATGTTTCCAACGTCAAGACGGTTTTTGTCGATGAAAAATCCGAAAGTCGCATAGAGATTTTGTCCTGGAGGGGAGAGCCATGAATGACTGAACCGACCTCTTCCGGAAGTTTGTTCATCTGCTGTGATCATCAATAGAGTGTCAGCTTCAAGACGATGGATATATTCGGCTGCCTTTGTATTTGTTGAGTCTAGAGTAGCAAAATGTTTAAGTTTAATTTTAGATAAATGACCAGTCATCGATTTCCTCGCGTTTTTTTTCCTGATAAAAGAGTGCAGAAATACTGATTCCAAAAGCGACGCAAAGAAAAACAACCACAGATTCGAATGTTACAGAGGAACTGCGAATAAATAAATCTATAGTCGTCGGAATGTTATAGGTGTAGCTTAATAAAAAATGGGTGTAGTTGTCATTAAGAAAATGAACAGCTGTTCCTAACGGAGGGATAAGAAGTTCTAGACAAGAACCTAAAAGAAGAAGTGTCATCGAAATAGATACCATGAAAGGAAAGAACAAGTTGTAAAAGAGAGACATTAATGGAAATTTAGAAAAGTAAAAGAGAGTCAGGGGAAGTGCAACAATATTAATAGCGAGCGTTAAGGCAATAGCATGACGGCAAGCGCTAAGAAACGTATAACCATGCTGGCTTGCTTGACTCATTTGTATCATGATGCTGAGGGGCCTTTTTGGAAACAGGTTTCGTAAAAGTAGTTCCATAGTTGGGTAGAGCAAGAAAATTGCTGCTGTAGCGACAAAGCTAAATTGAAATCCAAGATTTATACAGAGTTGCGGGTCTATAATCAAGATTGTAAGGAGTGCTATACCAAGTGAATTAAGTCCGCTACTTTTTCTTTCGAGGAGAAAGCTTGAAAAAAGCAAAATCGAGGCAATCCATGCTCGCATAATTGAAGGAGAGGGTCCTAAAAATACAAAATAGGAGCTTAGAAGGAAGATCAAAAACAATGTGACATACCATCTTGGAAAAATAAGTGATAACAGAAAATTTAAAATGGAAGCGACAATCGCAAAATGAAATCCAGAAATGGCCATTATATGTTGTAATCCAAAACGTCCAAATTCATAGGTCATCAGACGGTCTTGAAAGTTTCCCGTCGCAATTCCAACAAGAAAATTAGCACTCTGTGAGTCGTGTATGTGCTTTCGTATATATTCTGAAACTTTTTGTTTGGCTTGGTAGCGATTTTTAGCAAGGCTAAAAGTGCCTTCAATTGAAATCCAGGGTTTATCTTTGTTAGGAATAAGTAGATAACGCTGTGGAGTCACTTCGCGCAAAATTCCTTCAATGTTATACGATTTATCTGCGTCTGGTGGAATGAATTGAGAGGGGAATTGAATGATTGCAGTAAGGTTTTTTGCTATTTGTTCGCCATCAGCAAAAAAAGAAAGAATCTTACCTGTATATCGCCAGCTAGACCCAAAATGTTTGGTCGCTGCCGAAAAGCTTTCAATTTCAAACGTTGCAATACCATCCAATTCTTGCTTGCTAGCTCGGTCAGGAAACTTAATCGTGAATTTAACGTATGCCAAAGCTGAAACCAAAACAATGAGTCCAAGTAGTAGGCGTTTAGTTGTGGTATCAAGCTTAGGCCTTTGAAAAAAGAGCGGAGCCCAAATTAGAAAAAAAGGAATTGCAAAAATAGCGTTAGGAAAAAGAGCGAAGCTGCATCCCAACAAAAAAGCCATGCCATAAAGAAGGGCGGGGAATTGTTGCCAAAAGAATGCAAGTGCATGGAGTAGATTCGCAAGTGAAAGAAGTGTTTTCAATGAAGCCGGCATTTGACGTTATAGTTAAAAATAACGATGAGGGTAGCTCAAATTTAATTTTTATCCCACAAAAAAATAGCCTTCATAAATTTGTCATGCTGCTCATGTAGTTAAAAAAGGGGCGCCATAGAACCTGTAAATGGGCATCGATATGCCCAGTTACAAGTTCTACGACGCCTTTTAAAAATGGTTTCGGGATATTTGGCTAGTTTCCGACAAGTCGCATGCGTTAACCCAAGGACCATAAGGCATAGGATACCGTCCTTACAGGACTCTTAACTGTATTTTTCGTAACCCAGGCCTCCGTGTCTTGCTGGCGCTCGCGACTGCGACCTGGGCTATGTTATGCCGGCCTTTACAGGCCTTAGGGCAAGTTCTAGAATCAATGGAAGCCATTGTCTTTAGGTCTTTAAGACCGGCATAATATAGCCCCGGTCGCAGTCGCGAGCGCTAGCGAGACACGGAGGCCTGGGTTAAACGAGTGCCTTTAAGAGTCCTGTAAGGACGGCATCCTCACGCTTAGCTTAACGCGTATGCGACAAGTCGAGGTTCAGCAAAACTCTTAGCGATAAGAAGGAATTTAAAATTCTAAAGTAGTTAAGTTGGTCTTGCCATTTAACTCAGATACCACTAAAACGCCATTTGAAATAGGAAACATTTTAATCGGTATTCCTGATAACTGACGTGCATCTACTATTTTATAGTTGGCACAAACATCCCATTTTTGTATTTGGCATTTGTTGTTCCCGATTGAACGCATGGTAAACAAGGCATTGCTTTCCCATACCGCATCGTCAATATTATTAGACAGGCTTCCAATACGCGTTAAATCAATTGCATCGAAAATGAGTCCAGATCCCAAAATAACGATAGAGCCATCAGGTGACACTCGAATAGGATGTTGAATTCCACTAATTCCATGATAAGGAGTTTGATTTTGAGCTCCAATGGTTCCATCGCTTCTAATCTCTTCTGAATGCAAATTATTTGGGCATGTATCATCTCTAAAAAAATAGACCCTTTGATTAACTTCACTCCAAATATACTCAGAAGAATAGTAATTCCAATCTTTTGCAGAAATAAGATTACCATCAAAATCATACGTAAAATGTGAGACCCAAGGTCCTGTTGAATCACATACAAACAGATAATTTCCAGCTGCAGCAATTCCTAAAAGTTTTTGAGGAGAATTAGCAAAAGGATATTCTGTGTTAGAAGTATTAAGTGCAATTTGAGTCAGCTCACCACTTTGGTAAGCTCGGTGAAAGCCTTCATAAAATTCCTTTTAAGTTTGAATTTTTAATATATGATTGTCATGAAACTCTCTTGTTCTTATCAAGAGTTTAGTTAACTTACCATGAAAAAACTGCGAAGTGATTAGCAGTTTTTTTTTTGATCTAATGTAGATAAATTAGCAGATTCTGCAATTTTAAAATCCATTATTAATTGAATGTTTTGGTATGTTTGCAGAAGTTCCTGATTTCTTAAGTCAAATTGATTGAGAGTTTGCCGCTTAGGTATTAGTAGTTTGCTTTTTAAGGGGATGCAGTTATCTTTTTGAAGTGAAGTTATCCTGTGCTGTGCTTTCTTAACGGAACTTAAACAACATTTTATGACCTTTTTTATTTCATCGGCTTTTACTTTGTCACGGGTGAAATCGCCAGCCAGTTCTTCCAGGTCGTCGATTAGTTGAGTGTTATTGGATAATTCTGTTTGTTTATCAACAATTTTTTGTAGAAGCTCATCATTTATTTGCTTATATGTCTCTTCATTTTCAAAAGCAGATTGAATGCATTTGCCCCCTTCATTGATAAAGTCCTTAACTGGGTTCCAAGGCATCCAAAGGAAAAGAGTACTCGGATTGTAACCGTGACATGCCATGAAAAGCAAAATAGGGAAAGTTATTATAGAAATTCCAATTGCTGCTATGACTAGTGGAGTCATTCCAAACAGTGTTCCACTTAAAATTCTTCCAATTCCTTCAAAAAATTTTATAGATTTTGAAGTATTTTGAATTTCAGTGATTTTGCTGCGATTCTGTTTTATACTCCTTTCTGCTTCTTGGATTTGTTGGTAGCAATCAGATGATCTTTGAAAAACCTCATCAATCTTATCAAGTGTTGGTTGTGCCAGATTAACAAGCTTATTAAACTTTCGATAATAATTTTCTAAGGTTACTACATTATCATTCATTTTTTCTTTAAAGATTCTAATGTCTACTATACTTGGCATTTGTGTCTCTTTTCTGCGTAAAATAATAACTAACGGGAATTTGCTGAAGTTTATTATTGATAAACATTATAATATCAAAATTAATAATTTTAGTCAATAAAATTTAAGAAGTTACAATTAAAGAGCCGATGTTAAACCTTAATGTTATTTTTAAAACTTCAAATCTTTTTAAGATTTAATGGTTTTTTTAATCATGGATGAGTTTAATCGGATACATGAAAATCATATTCATTGGAATGGGGACCATGGAAGATTAAAATGGCTTTTGCAACTCTGTCATTTTCTGCATGGGGAATATTAGCTATAGCGCTTGTTGGTATCGAAAAATAGCTTTTTTCACGGCGGAAAGCTGCTCTTTTGTTTGCACCAGCTCCATCCTTTGCATTCGCATTGTCAAAATATCTTTCACTAAGTTTACAGAAATGTTTTCCTTGTCCATTCCTTCATTTAGTTTCAAGCGGATCTTATTTCTAACGCTGTGAGTTGCAATGAATGTGCCTGTACGGCCTATTCCAGCACTACAGTGAGTAATAAACGGCTTCGTGCTGGAATGATGTTCTTCAATCGCTTCAAGCAATTTATCAAAAACATTGCTATCAGGAATGCCAAGATCTGGCCAATTTACATAATGAAATTGAATAATTGTTTTATCCAATTCTAGATCCTTTGACAAAGAGAAAACCCTTTTTTGGACAATTGATTATTATGACCAAATAATGTTTTATACTCCATAATGTTAACCTGCCCTCAATGAAGATGGTTTCTCTGGATTTCAATAATTATGGCATTTCAGGTTTCCCCTTTCGTATTCATTTGCTAAAGTAACAATTGTGCCATCAAATCCATTAATCTAATTTTTTTATAGAGGGATCAGTGTCGTAACTTGGTGATATTTTTCTTTGAAATTTGAAAAAATTGGATTTGCAAAAGCATCAAGGTCTATGATCCTTTTTTCTTTAACTGCTATTTTAAATCCATGGGAGCGATAAATGGAATGTTCCAACCACTCTGTTTCAGCTGCCGAACCTCTGAAATCACGCATATTATGAGCGGAAAGAAAACATAAATGTGCCATAGAATCCTTTAAGTTAAACTCAGTATAAGTCATACTATTCCATGTGACTACCTTTTCAAAAATTTTGGCGATTTCATTTAAAGTTTTCTCGATTAGAAATTCATCTTGATGCACGAGTAGAACTTCAGACGATTCTTTCATGCGTTTTATGGGGTGATGTGAGTCTGTTTTGTTGTGAATCCATTCACTATCTTCAAACATCCAAGTAAAATATTCAGTAAGTATATGCATTTCTCGGTCAATTTCTGTTTCTAAAACCACATGAACATACAAGGATTTCATATTTCCTAGAATGATATCCGCTTCTTTTTTAGGAACTATCTGTCTGACCATGTTTGGTTTAAGCCCAAAATATTCTGGTGAGGGGCATTCTGATTGTAGCCGTGCTAACCCTTGAGTAATTCTTCTCTTTTGATACTTTTCAGGTGACTCTAATTTAAACTTAAGGTATTTTGTTCGATACTCTAAGATTTTATCTTCAGACCAATCTTTATCTTTTTTATTACGTGTTTCTTCTTCAAAATCTGGAATATAACTTTCTTCTCGATTGTAGTTTTGTTCATGTAAATAAGTGTTATCCATTACCTCTATGTTCAATGAAGTAATTCGCCCATCACAAACATCGTCAATTAAAAAATTATTTTCAAATTTCCCATTTGATTCCATTTTTTCTAAATATCTAGAAAAAAGATTTATTAATTTATCGCCATATTCTTTATAAACATCAAATAATAATAAGGTTGAAGTTCTTCCAGGATAATTATTGTCATTGTCTCTTCTCTTTCCAAATTTTTCAAAATCTTCTGTCTGATGTTCAAACGCAATTCGGCCACGATGACTGCTCAATTCAGCAATTATTTCAAAAAAAAATTTCTGTAGGTTTGTACTCTTCCCTTCTCTTGCTTGAATAATCTTATCCGCGGTTAGGTTGATAATGCCGTTCGCTTGATGAATATAATCACTTTGTCGACCGCCAAAACGTTGTGGAGCTTGATCAATGATGTATGATGGATGGTAACTATTTATTTGCATTTTTTTATCTTTTTTTAAGTTATGATGCTCTTTCGTGAATTGATGACAAATTTAATAGGTTAATTAGTAAAAGTCAATGTCTAACAATCAATTTACAATTTGTTATCATACTTAATATATTTTTTATAAAATAAATTTTTTGCATCTTCATTTCTTTGCTTGCGATCTTTGGGCCTTTAGCTGCTTTTCCTAAATAACATGTTTTTTTACAAATTGTTTTTTTTAAAACAGAGGCATAGAAGCACAGATTCGACTTTGTGGATTTTCCTTAGTTTTAGCCCCATAAATATCCTCAACATGACTCTGAATATCTCGAACACTCATGCCTTTAGCATACATCGAAATAATCTTATCATCGAAAGAGCTGATATCCTTCTCTCTTTTCTTTACTACAAATGGAGAGAATTCACTCGTTCTATCTCTTGGTACCTTTATATCCAAAGGGCCTTGAGAAGATAGGACAGTCTTAGAAGTTTTTCCATTTCTAGAATTGCCAGTGCCAATTCCTATAGAGTTATGTTTATCATAGCCTAGATGCT
>JACCRY010000182.1 GCA_013813265.1 Parachlamydiaceae bacterium | reverse complement strand
GTTTAAACAAGCCGCTTAAATAATCTCTTAAATCCAGAAAATCATTTTTTAAAAAACCGGCCTAAAAGTGGGCAGGCTCGTGATCGCCTTATGTTACCTAATTTTGGTCATTTCTGAACCATGCCCTAATCCAGCTAAAAATATGGAGGAAATCGTTCTCATAATGCCCTCTGCTAAAATTCTGTAGAATATAACAATGGGTATCAAAAAAAATAAGATTATTCAAGAAAAATATATAGACTTCAGTCTCATTGCTACTTATAGAACAATCTCAACAAATGCTAAAACAAAAAATCATAAAAACAAATCAATAATAATATAGTTTTCAAATAAAATTATTATTTGTATAATAAAAGTTGGGATTAGTCTTTTTTAAGGAGGGTTCTGTTGGATGGGCTCTATTCCTTCTACAGTATTTTACTCTACTATAATTTACCCTTTAATACACCCAATCCAATTATTTTAAAAACAGGTGATTTTAACCCATTATTTCAACAGAAATAAACAATTATATGAAAATGTTTACCAAAAAAAGAGTGCAAAAAGAGCTGAATCGAAAAAGCCAACCATAAAGGTAGGTATATGCCTAAAGTTCCCCACTCCAACAATAGCGTAAAAATTCCTTTATATGAGAAGGACTCCCTTGAAGATTTTTTTTATAAAATGCTCAATCATATAAGTGAAGATTCTAAACGAGCTGGGCTAGTTGGAACCCCAAAACGAGCAGCAAAAGCCTTTGAATTCTTGACTGCGGGCTATGAATTAGACTTGGAAACCTTAGCCAATGGCGCTATCTTCCCCTGCGAATCTGTAGGAATGGTGATTGTTAAAGATACTGAAATGTACTCGCTATGCGAGCATCACATGCTGCCATTTTTTGGAAAATGTCATATAGCTTATCTACCTGATAAGTATATTTTAGGCTTATCTAAATTTGCTCGGATAGTAGATATGTTTTCTCGCAGACTGCAAGTTCAGGAAAATCTTACAGAGCAAATTGCCAAGGCAATAAGCGAACTTATCAAGCCAAAAGGCGTTTGTGTGATCATGGAAGCACAACATATGTGCATGATGATGAGAGGGATTGAAAAACAACACGCTATCACAACCACTATTTCTCATTTAGGACTTTTTGACACTGATAAAGAATATATAAAGCAATTTTTTTCCTTACTTAGAAGACACACCTAAAGAGGAAGTTTCCTATGACCTTACAGATTGTTTTAGCAAGAAAAGAACATTTTTGCGCCTCTCACCGGTTATATAACCCCGATTGCGATGAGGAATGGAACAGGCATACTTATGGCCCCTGCAGCAATCCGAATGGACATGGACATAATTATTTCATAGAAGTCTATGTCGCAGGGATCACCGATCCCCTAACTGGAATGGTTATGAATTTAACAGATTTAAAAAAGATTCTTCAAACTGTCATCCTAGATAATGTCGATCATAAGCATTTAAACTTAGATGTTCCTTTTCTTCAAGGTATCATTCCCACAACAGAAAATGTGGCGAATGCTTTCTGGAAGGAATTAGATCCCCATTTTCCAAATGGTTCTCTAAAAAAACTAGTTCTACATGAAACTGATAAGAACTGGGTCGAAATCTCTCGCTGAATACTGAATTGTACGCGTACACTTAAAGTCTTATTGAGTATTTATGGCTGATTCTTATTTTTGTAAATTACCTCTGCATCTTTCGTGACATACATGATTGTAGCTGCGAAAGATAAAGCCGGCGCTATCCATCCGAGTTTTTCACGAAAAAATGGCTGATTTAAAAAAACTGTGTTACGGTGCAAATCAAATGCAGACATAGGCGGATGATGGGTATTGAAATTTATGGCAACATTTTAGCAGGCCTAGGAATATTTTTCTTCGCATTTAAAAAGTTTAGTCAGGCAATGCAAGATCCATGTAGGGCACCGAGCCAGAACTGCCCTTGTCCAATTCACAAACACCCTTAAAACCTCTTCTCTAGTCGGTTTTTTTACCGGGTTTTGTTTACAGGATTTAAACATCGTTGCAAGTGTCATTGGAAGTATGAGTGTTTTAGGTGCTCTCACCACGAGAAAACTCATATTTATTATGGCATCTGCCAATATTGGAGCTTTAATTTTTCTGTATTTCATTTTTTTGGATATTAAAATCCTGATTGTTTACATGGTTGGGATCTCCGGTGTATTGCTGTATTTGGAAAAACCCTTCTATCTTCGTAGCCTTTATGAAAATCTTATTCTATTTCTTCCTGATTCAATTTGGGGTGATGTTTATTAACAGTCAATCTGGAGCTGTCGTCAATTTACCTGAAGTACAATCATTTATTATGATGTTAACGACAGCCAATCCACTCCTCACTTTTTTTACTTTGGCAGCTTTTGTAGTTCTGGTACAGTCTGCAATTCCTATGCTCTTTATCGCAATTAATCTTTTTGCGCAGCAAGCGATACCCTTTGAATATATGATGATCATCATTTATGGAATACACCTTGGGAATGCTTCTAGGGCATACATTTTTTCCATGGGTCTAGAAGGAGTCAGCAAAAAGATTTTTATGTTTCAAACACTTTTCGGAGTAATCGTAGCCTTACTTTTTCTTTTTATTTACTATTTAGAAACCTTTTTGGGAACTCATTTTGTGAAAAACCTCATTTTATCCCTGTCGATCACTCCGGCAATGACAGTCTTAAATTTGATCCTATTTATTGAAATGATCGTTGCTACAATCAGCATGCTCCTTTCGAAACCCCTTTCTTCTTGGATCACAAGGCTCTACACATGAAAATGAGTAGATAACCCATGACTCCATAAGCAATTCCAAGATTTTCTTTGGCAATGTCACCCCTGCCCATACTACATATTATCCAATTTAGATATAACAAACATGACTAATATATACATTATTTAAATTGACTTAATAAGCAAAAAATCTTATAATTCTATTTTATTTACCACTAATTTAATGAGGATTGTTTATGTTAAAACCAAATGATAATTACACTTGTACTGAAACACTTAACTGGACTGCCAAATTTACTCAAAAATTAGAGGAAATAAACCAGTCTTCCTATACTGTTATAGGACCCATTACTGCACGCATTACCGGTTTTGTTAGCATTCCCTTTGTTTCATTAGCAGAAGCGCTTGCTCATGTCTTCTTAGCTAGCGGAAAAGGGCTCACAGGCATTTTGGTGTCTCCCTACAACTGTTTAGCTAATACTTGCTTTCCTGACTACTCACTCCCAAAAGAATTGGAACTTTCCTCGGCTCTTGTTCATGTGATCTTAATTGTTGAATCTATTTTTACTGCCGCACTTCTCCCATTTGTTTGTCTTTTAAATCCAAGCCGTGCAGATGCATGGATGAATTTACGGTTAGACAAAACGCAAGATTTACATGACGAAATTTCAGATGAGATTCAGCCAGAGCCAGAAGCAGTAAACAATGAGATTGAAGAATTAAATCCACAAGTTCAAGAATTAACAGAAAAACTTGTAAGAGCGAAACTTCGCGGCCAAAACAGAGTGGCTAGTAGAGAATTGCAGTTAAAAACCGCTAATGGCACAATTGAAGAGTTAAAAAAAGAAGTCCAAGCAATAAATGAAAAGCTGGGGAAAGCAAAATTTCACGGCAAACAGAGACTAGAAAATAAAGAATTAGAGTTAAAAGACTTAGAAGTTGAACTTGAACAATTAAAAATTGATAATCAGAATAAAATTGAAGAATTAAATCTTCAGCGTAAAACAGCATTAGAAAAATTGGAAAAAGAAAAGGAAGTTGAAATTTCAAATACAATCAACAACATTCCTAATGGATTTCTTGATGGTGTTGAGTATGCAGTCAAAAACAATCCTAATGACTTTTTTGAGTTGAAGCAACAATATAATGAAAGAGTGGCCGCTCTGAAATTTAAACACTCAGAAAAAATACAAGCAATAAACGCCTTGAAACAAGAAAACATCAACACTTTAGTTAAGGAAATGCAAGCTAAAGAAGCTGAGTTTAAAAATTTTTATGAAAATGAAATTCGCTCCTTAAAAGAGAAGAATGAAGATCTATTTTTAAAGGAGGAAAATCTAATGCAATCATCCAAAGAGGAAATTGAAAAATTAAAGGCTGAATATGAAGAAGCGACCAACAATTTAAAAAAGTCATTCGAAACCAGAGAAATGGAATTAGAGAAGCATTATAAGAATGAAATCAGTTTACTAAAAAAGGAATTGGAAAACATTACTTCCTCAAAAGAGTCTGAGGCCAATCCATTAGAAACCGATAGTGAATCAAAAGTTCTCTCTCTTAAACATGCTCTGGAAATAACTCAAGTTCATATGAGCCATGAAGGAAAAATTTTTAATCTTGAATCGCAGTTTAAAGCTGAATTAGCAAAATTTTCAGAACTTGAAAATGCAAAGACAAAGGAAGTTGAAAAATTAACCATCGATTTAGACACGCATCAAAAGCAATTTGCTAAAGAAAAGCGTAAGTTAGAAAAAGAATTAAAGAATAAAGAACATGTAATAAAGGGGCTATACGACGATATAGGCGGCATGGCTTCAACATATAATGGTCTTAAGAATCAAATCAAAAATCTTAGTGAAGAAAAAGAGAGTTTACTCAAACAACTGTGTGAAGTGTCTAAAGAAAAACAATTATTTGCCATCGCTAAGGAGCATTATGACATTCGAGACATTGTAAATGCCACGGAGCTAAGACAAAAGCATAAAAATATTATCATGCAATCCTCAAGAACCTTTTTGCAGTATATCACTTTACCCAAAGTGGAAAAATTAATCGACAAAATCCAAGATATAATGGGCCTTGTAGAAAAAAATCCAAATATTCGCCTTAACTTTATAATGAGTGGGGATGATTGGGAAGGGGATGTAGAAGAAAAAGAATGTGAAAATCAGTTTGAGGGATTTCCTACAGACGATCCACCAAATGTTGATTTAACTGAACCAGTAATTTTCGACAACAGCTTTGCCAATGTCTTTTTGACTCATAGTACTTTTGACCTTGGTGAAAGCGGCATTTTTACTACCAGCATCATTCGCGGAGAAAGAAGTCCTGATATGGATACCTTAACTGGCTTAAGAGAATACTTCAACAAATTTAAGGATGCAATAGAAGTGTCTATTCAAAGTAAAGTTAATTCTCCTCTTACTTTGAATGACAAACTTATTTTAGGTAGAATTAGTCGGCTACAAAAAGTGTAATTATTTGCTTCGATGCCATGGCGAATCAGCATCTTAAAGGTTCTCACAGGACTTTTAATCCCTATTTTATTCTTTCAAAATCTATGGAATGATAAAGTTGTTGCTAAGGCCCATCCGGGCCTTAGCAACAACTTTAGGCGGGTTCACAACAAGCCCGAACAGATTGAATCACTTTGTTTCTTGTGAAAAAAATACCATCGTTTTTACACAAAATGAACACCCTATCCAGGGCTCCGCTGTGGGGTTTCAATTATATCACTCTTTCAAAGCTTTACTAAACACTCTAATTATGCTTCGCCATCAAATCGATATCTTCTTCATAATTAACCGATGGAAACCCAAACCCAAAAAGTTTGAGAAAATCTGCCTGGTAACCTTGGAAATCCGACAACTCTTTCAAATTGTCTGTATTTACGTCATTCCATAAGTTTTCGACTTGACTTTGGATCTCTGGCCGTAACTCTAAATCATCTAACCGGAACCTTCCAGCTTCATCAAGATTTAAAAGTTTTTTGCCGTAAAGCTGTGTGGACAGAAGACGGTAGACTTGCTCAATAGCACCTTCATGTACACCTTTATCTTTCATGACTTTATAAAGTAAGGAAATGTACAAGGGCATAATAGGGATAGCAGAACTAGCTTGCGTCACAATCGCTTTCATCGAAGCAATATATGCACCACCTTGGCGAGCTTGTAGACGACTGTCTAGTGAATGAACAGCTCTATTTAGATCTTCTTTCGCTTTTCCAATTGCAGCTTTCCCGTAAATCGGCCATGTTAGCTTTTCCCCAAGATAAGTGTAGGCAATCGTTTGGCAACCAGGTGCTAATAGATCGGCTTCTTCAAGCGCATCTATCCACAATTCCCAATCTTCCCCACCCATGACACTGACTGTATCAGAAATTTCTTCTTCTGTAGCTGGCTCTAAAACAATATTCTTAACTTCGCCTTTATCAGTATCTAGCGTCTTGCTCGTAACAGATTGATTAATTGGTTTCAGAACTGATTTAGCAATATAACCTGTCTTCGGGTGAGTGCGCCGAGGAGATGCAAGGCTATAAACAACCAAATCGACAGGCCCTACTTCTTCGAGTAAAAGCTTGAGAGTTTCCGCCTTGATGCCATCTGAAAAGGCATCGCCATTGATACTTTTTGCATAAAGATTTTCAGCCTTGGCAGCTTCTTCGAAAGCTGAATTATTATACCAGCCCGGAGATGCTGTTCGAGTTGCCTCGGGTTCCTTTTCGAAAAAAACTCCGACCGTTGATGCTTTACAGCCAAATGCAACCGAAATCCTCGAAGCTAAACCATATCCTGTTGAAGATCCGATCACTAACACTTTTTTAGGGCCATTTGCAATAGGACCATGTTTTTTTACGTAGTCAATTTGCTGCTTCACGCTAGCTTTACATCCAAGGGGATGGGCTGTAGTGCAAATAAAACCTCTGATTTTGGGCTTAATAATCATAACAATGCGTCCTTTAGCTATTTTAATGAGGGAATTGAAAGTATAACTTAAATTGCAAAGAAAGTCTATTCTTAAGAACCCGAATTCGCTCGGATTCTTCGGTCAATAATCTGAATGGAATCTACTGCATGCTGCCAAGCAGTGTAGATTTGCTTCAAACTATTGGCTCTTAAGTCCCCAATGACAAATAGATTAGAGACAGAACTTTCTCCGTTTTGATCTACCAACACTAAGCCTCTTTCATCTACATCAGCACCTAATTCGAGAGCTAAAGCATTATTAGGCCTTATTCCAAGCGCTACAAATCCAATCTCTGCATCAATTTTCTTACCAAACGCAAGTTGAAAACCAGTTAGGATCCCTTTCTGTTCTCCAAGAACTTCTTCTATCGGTTCTTCCTCAATTTGAATATTTTTTGTTTTCAAGAGGGATAATGTTTTTTCACTAAAATTATTTTTTGCCCCATTTGTCAGCATTGTGATTTTTGGTGGATTGTATCGTTCAGATAAGAGAATGGCACCGTGGGCTGCGTCCTCAGAGTATCCAATGACGACGACTTTTTTTTGATAGCTGAGATGGCCATCGCACAAAAGGCAATATGCGATGGTCTGTTTGTTCGCAAAAGAAAGAATTGAATCAATACTATCCTGAATAAGAGGTTGCTCATCCATCATGCCTGTTGCAAGCACAACAAAACGTGCAAAATAGACATTTCCTTCTTTATCACATATTCTAAACACATGATCTTGCTTTTCTATAGAAGTTACGGAGTCTTCAATAACTGTTAAATTATGGCTAAACGATCCGTTGGCAATCCCATCAAGAGTCTCTTCTCGTAATTCGACCAGCGTGCGTTTGTATTTGTCTAAACCTGGTATATTGTCGACTTTTCTAACCCAGTGGCCGCGAGAGCGTTTCATTTCTTTTTTTGCTCCTGTAAAGAGTAACACTTCCCGATTATTTAAAATCGCTCTTCTTACCGCCATAGTACCACCAGCACCAGCACCAATAATAGCAACAGGATAGACTTTATAGACTTGGGAAAGCTCTTTTGCAGACCCAGGAGGACTCTCTGATCCAGCGAATGAATGCAAAGTGATCGCAAATCCTATTACAAGGGCCAAAATTTTTACATATTTTATCATATTAAATTCCATTTTTTTTAGTTTTTTGAAAATGCTTAACGAAAACTTTAAGATAACATCCACCCTAATTTTTCCTATAATTCATTAAGCATAAACATTGATTCATCATAAACCATTTAAATTGCGTTGTCAATAAAGGATGAATAAGTCTACATCACCTTTTTATTAAGAGAAATTTAAACTTGATGGTTGCTAAATAAAAGAATTCTTGATAGAATGAAAGACATATTAATTTATGGAGCTAAAATGATAACAAATACATATTTCCATTTTAAACATGATGACAAATCTCTCACGATCACCAGTGGAGGAGAAGCACGTATTGATCCAAAGCTAACAGCGCACGATGCTTTACAGCTCATCCTTAATAGTGAAAATAAAATTCCCTTACAGAACTCTACCAGTTTTTCAATCCAAGAAATCTCACAAACTATTTTTGATCAATATCGTGTTAAGTACAACAATAGATGTTTTTTGTGTAAGTGGATAGATAGCATAAAAGAAGCTTGTGGAGTTGAGACTGAACTCACAAAACTGCAAATTCTAAAGGAAAAAGTATCTAGTGTATTTAATTCCTCCCTTTTAGATGACGGAATAAGCAAATCTGAAGAGCCAGTAGGTGCCAATTATAGTCTTGATGAATCAGAAAAATTAATTGAATCTAATTCTTCATCATCCTTAGAAATTAATGCTTTATCCACAAATGAGAAGATATACATAAAAGAAATTCTTCTTAATTTTAAGGAGGATGAAATTTTTAATATAGAAAACTTGACTGAAGAAGCTCAAAACTACTGGATTAACGATTTATGGATGTCTCCAGGAGCAGTCGAATATCTTCTTAATAAAGGAATGTCAGCCAATATTGAGGACTCTGAAAATTGTCTTCCAATACTTCGAGCAGTCCACCTTTGTGACAATGCCACAAGTTTTTACAACAAAAATATCATAGAGCTTTTACTAAAAAATGAAGCAAAAGTTGATGAAAAAAATTTCCAAGGTAAAACGTCTTTACATGTAGTGGCTAGGTTAGGCTTCCAGGAAATCATGACACTTCTTCTGGAACATGGTGCAAATATAGAAGCTAGAGACAACGATTATTGCACACCTTTACACGTAGCAGCATATTGCGGAAGCTTAAACTCCATCAAGTTTCTCTTAGCGAATGATGCGAATGTACTTGCTAATAGGAATGGCCAAGCATCATCAGAAATAGCGAGATATGAAGGAGGTTGGCCTGCTGTTGGTGATTTTCTTTATCAAGAAGAACAAAAAAAACGTATCGAGAATGAGAAGAAAAATCCTACGCCGTATGTCTTTAGTGGAAGACTTCCTCCAAATTATAACAGCGGTAAAAAACGGATTAAAAAATCAGAAGCAAAGCAAAATATTGTAGCAAATAGCTCTGAAGTGATGTCAACGAAGACAGGCAGATGCCACACTAAATTGCACAGTTTTTTGGAAAATCCTTTACAGTTAACAGATCACATCATTGAATTGCTAGATAAAGGCATAAATATAGAATCCAAAAATCTAAAAGGCGAAACGCCCTTTCATATTGCAGTCAAACATGATTACGAAGAGATGGTCAATATTCTTCTCGAATATGGAGGAAATATTGAGGCATTGGATGACGAAGAGAAAACCCCATTTCTTACGGCAGCGTGCCATGCAAAACCTAGCACACTTCAATTTCTCTTAGATCTAAAGGCCAATAAAGACGCCCGAACTAAAAATGGGCTCACAGCTTTACATTTGGCAGCCCTTCATGGTAATTTGGAAAATGTAAATTTTCTTTTAGAAAATAAAATAGTAGATATTGAAGAGAAAGACTACAAAGCCCAAACTCCTTTACACCAGGCGGTCCAAGAAAAATTGAAGGATTTGACGTACGATGGTGAAATAATTCCACAACATAATCTAGCTGTTATCAGAGCTTTAATCCTCGAGCTGAGAGCAAACATAAATGCTCAAGATAATGAAGGCAGAACTCCTTTAGCTATTGCCATAAAGCGTGGAAATGAAACAGTCGCCAATTTACTTATAGAACTAGGAGCGGATACCGAAACTTCTGACTAACTTGGCATTTGTGAAAATACCGTTCAAGGTTATAACAAATCGGTGGAAAGTTAAAGTAGCTGCTAAGGCCCGGATGGGCCTCAATATGTAAGACAGGGGTGAGCGCTTAGCGAACCCCTGGAAAGCCACACACAACCTTCAGAGTCCCGGAGGGGCGGCATAGCGCCCTAGGCGTGTAGGAACACCGTCCACCCTCCCCTGTATCGCCCCTCCGGGCCTCTGATATCTGTGTGACTTTGCAGGGTCCGCTAAGCGCTCACCCCTGGCTTACATATTGAGGCCCATCCGGGCCTTAGCAGCAATTTTAGCGCGAATTCCCAAATAAGCTCTGACGAGTTTCATGAAGTTTAAAAAAAACCACAGCCAGCTTGGCATTAATAAGCCAAGCTACAGAGCTACAAACTTGGCCTCATTCACTTACAGTGATCCCATGATCTCGAAGCTGCTGTATCACTTCTTTAGAGATACTTGCAGACACAATCTCAACATTGTTGTAGGGCTGCTTCAATGAAACGGCACTAATATCAATAAATTTTAAGCTTGGCAATTTCTCCATCAACAAGAGAAGGCCTTGATCTGTTATTTTATTAGCCCCTTTAAGATTAAGCTCAGTAAGATTAGTTGCACCCTGCCCAATTGCAGCAAGCCCGGCATCATCTACAGTCGATAACGATAAATCTAGGCGCTCGATCGGAGAATGACTTTGGATCAAAGCTCCGATCATCTCTGCGGAAATTTCTTGCCAGTTTACACTCTCCCATGAATACACCCATCCGTCACCATTGTTAAATCGGATGGAACCTAGCAATTTTAACTCTTTCAAATCAACTAGCTGATCGTGAATGACTGTCATTAATTCAGGTGTAATTGATTGACCGCCAATATTTAAACGCTCAAGCTTAGGATGCGATAAAATCTTCTGAACTAATTCTTCCTCTGAGTAAGTTCTACCCATAGTATAATCGCCACCATATACATATTGCAGATCTAAATAAGTTACCTCTCCAGCAGGAATCTCTTCACCGATCACTTCGGTTTGTGTCTGAGTCTGGCCCATTAAGGCACCGGCAGAGATTAAGCAATTTAATACAAAGAAATAACCAAGACGACGAGTGAAAGCTAACATAATTGCTCCATCATTAAAAAATTATATACAAACTAAAACTAATTTTATCACTATTTCACATTTTAATCAAGCTATTTCATTTTTGCACATTACTGCTTCTTATAACGAACGGATTAAAACTTATTTCATATCAACATTACTTATTTTGCCGTTAACCTCTTTAGGGGCATCAGGAGTTACTTTTCCGAGATATTGAGGCAATTCTAATCCAGCAAGTGAAGCGATATCATGGAGTGCCGGCAATGACTTTGTAAATTGGCTGATGAAATTTGATGTCGATGAACCTTTTCCATCTGCACTACCACTATCCCATACTGTAATCTTGTCGATCTTAATATTTTTAATCGCTTCCACCTGTAGTTTCACAATTTCTTCGAGTTTTTCAATCAACAACATCGTTGCAGCGCTTTTGGCATCTTCTCCGCAAGCTTCAAAGAGCTGTTTATATCCAGCAGCCTTAGCATCTAACAGCTTCTGGATTCCTTCAGCTTCTGCTTGTTTAATAGAAAGAATGGCTTCTGCTTCCCCACGAGCTAAAATGACTTTGCTTTGAGCTTCAGCTTCGGCATCGATTTGCATTTTGCGCTTTTTAATTTCTTGAGGAACAATTTGCTCAGCTTCCAAAAGTTGTGTTTGTGCTAATGCACGAGCTCTTTGAATCATTGCCTCGGCATTCTGCTTAGCTACTTGGCTGCGCTGAGAAGCTTCAGCTTCTTTTTCAGCCAACACAGCATTTGTCAAGGCCATTTGAGCTTTGGAATCATTTTCACCTTTAACGGCTTCGGCATTATAAGAAGCTACAGATACTCTTCGATCTCTTTCTGCTAGTGATTTACCAATATCCCCTTGTTTTTCTTGCTCTGCAACATCAACTTTAGCCTGATTTAAAGCCATTGAAGAAGCCTTCTTCCCTATACTCTCAATGTAATTTGACTCATCAGTGATATCTGTGATGTTAACATTCAACAAAGTAAGTCCAATCTTATGAAGTTCAGGCTCAATATTCTTCTTAATGGACTCTAGAAAGCGCTCTCTATCTTGGTTGATCTCTTCAATCCGCAACGAGGCTACTGTCAAACGTAACTGACCAATGATAATTTCAGTTGCCATTGACTCAATTTCTTTATGCCCTAGATCCAACATCCTGACAGCTGCATTATTCATCACATCTGGAGTTATCCCTACAGCGACTGTAAATGTGCTTGGCACGTTCACACGGATGTTTTGATGTGATAGAGCACCCTTTAAAGGGATGTGAATCGTGCGCGGTGTTAAATCTAAAAAAGCACAACCCTGGATCAAAGGCCATATGAAAGTACCTCCACCATGATAACACTGAACTGTCTTACTTCCTGCTATCCGTCCAAAAACGACTAATACTTTGTTAGAAGGGCATCTGCGATACAACTTTGCTAAAAAGAAGACTGTAGCAAAAATAAATAAGAGAAACGTCCCGACAGTGATGCTCAAATATGAAAGATCAAACATATATATCCTTTATAATCGTGTTACGACAACTGTGTTGTCGTCTTTTTTTTCTATAATTTTCACTCGTGTAAACGAGGGGATTATTTCTGTGCAAAGTGAAACGGCTTCAATTTCGTGTGTAAAATTTTGCAAAGAAATGGAAACTTTGCCAACCCCATCCTTTGGGATAGATTGATAAACATAAGCTTCTTTCCCGATTGCATCTTCAATTCTATAAATGCTTCCAGAGCTCTGAAGCTTTTTTGCATATTTAAAAATGGATCGAATTATAAAAGCTGCAAAAATTCCTGTAGCAAGGGATACCAATATGGTTGAATAAGTTTGAAAGCCAAATTCAGTTTTACAAGTGATCGCTGTCCACCCAAACATCATGAGAAATCCGGTAATAGCTTGTAGAGAAAGCCATTTGAAATTTTTCGCATCTAATGAGTGCCCATTCCCATCAGTTGAATCAGATATTCCAAAACTATCTTGATCAACACCTGCAAAAACAGAAATTATAAACTGGAGGCAAAACATACCTGTGCCAACCAAAGCACAAAACCAAAAAATAGAATTTGCCTTAATTAATTCACTCAAAAATTCAATGTTAGAGAACATATATACTTTATATAGAAACTTTGCTTTCACTTGAATTAATTGTAAATTCTTGAATATGCTCATCGATGACATCCCATGGGCAGCTCGAATGATAACCTTTTTCGGTCATATGAAATGCAATCTCTTCTTTGTCATTTAAATAAGTGGAAAGGCGCCCGTTTCCTTTCATGATATGATCATTTTCTGCAGTTATAACCACTGTTTTAGAAGCTAGTTTTCCTTCACTTAACGCATCTCCTGCATTTAAAGGATTTAGACCTAAAACCCCTAACGCTATACGTCCACTCCATACGGGAACATCCGCTAGCCCATTAAGCACTCCTGGTATTGAAGGAAATGAATTCACGTTAATATAGAGGCCTATTTCTTTAAACTTTTCTTCTTTCTGAATTTCATGTAAAGCTGTAGCAGTAATACCTCCTCCTAAAGAAAGCCCTAACACCTCAACCCGTGTTGAGTCTTCACATAAATCTAAAGCATAATTGATAGCAGCCTTGCAATCTTCAACAAGCTCATCTGTATGATGCGGTTCGCCTAAGCTCAATCCTATGCCCCGAGAATTGTAAAGAAGAACGTCAACTTTATGAGATCGAGCAATATTTTGAGCAAGATCTAACCAATTTTCATAGGACATGCCATTTCCAGGACACATGACAAAAATAGGCCGAACTTCATCTAATTCACCCCCACGAATGATTTTTGCATCAAGCTGCTGATGGTCTTTGGAATAAAGATTAATACTTTCGCCAATTTGGCATTGTCTTTGAAAGTTTTTGTATCTATCATTTTCTAACGTTACAGGATGGATGTAATTACGCATGATGAAATTTCTGATAACATTAATTTTTCTTACTACGAGCGTTAACGCTAAGGTAAATTTTTCAAAAGTCGAAACACTTTTGATATGCTCGAATAATGAGTCTCTTTTTAGAGAGATGCTGGTTTGTTGATCATTTCCACTTCCGTTTTCCATCTCATCTAAACGATCTAATTGATTACCAAAGGCTAAACGCGTAGCAAAGTTATCCAATTTAGTACGGATTACTTGGGGAATATCTAATATACATGAAGTCCAATGGGTGTTATCACTTGAAAAACTTATATGGTCCATAATGTCTCTTATTTAAAGATTGTTAACTTACTGCTAGATAAAAAGCCGTTAAATATTGAATTTAATGAATTTCTAATATTTGTTCATGTTTACGATATACGACCACAAAATTAACATCAACAAGAATATTTTCATTCACTTACCTAACAAGAATATAAAGTAAAGAAATAAAAATGGTTTGCAACATTAGGAAACATATGGTAGTTAGTTATTTTATTTTTACCCAAAATTTAAAAAGAAATCTTACACTGGCTTGTAATTGGTCGAAATTCCTTATATAAGCGCTCTTGGCGGTACTTGTCGACGTTAACGGTCCTCTGCTAAAAGTTTAAGCGCTTCAAAATTCTTCAGTTTCCCTACTTCACATGCAAAGAATATCTTTTTTTTATAGCGAAATGTTGTAAGTTGAAATTAACTAGAGAATCATTGGAAAGCATAACCCCTCTTAATTATGATTAAGAAGGACACCCCAATTTTAAAATTTAAACAATTCTTGAGGTTTCATGGGCACCCATCATTTTCCAGATCCACAACAAAATCTTTATCGTTTACACCCTTGGCATGGCTTAGCATTAGGAGTGGATGCTCCTGAAATTGTCAACACCTATATAGAGATAGTGCCTACAGATACTGTGAAATATGAGCTGGATAAAGCCACAGGGATTCTTAAAGTTGATAGGCCTCAGAAATTTTCAAGTCTTTGCCCGAGTCTTTATGGCTTTCTTCCTCAAACTTATTGTGGGCCCTTAGTAGCTAAGTATTGTATGGAAAAAACAGGTCAACCAAACATTGTGGGTGATGACGACCCATTGGATATTTGCGTTCTGACAGAAAGTGTCATTCCTCGCGGAGATATCATGCTTAGAGCATATCCAATAGGAGGATTTCGATTAATCGATGGGGAAGAAGCTGACGACAAAATCATAGCTGTTTTAACAGGGGACTTTATTTATGGTAAGTTTAAAGACATTAGTGAACTCCCTGAGAATATCGTGGAGAGGCTTAGGCATTATTTTCTGACTTATAAGGATTCCCCTGACAGGATTAACAGCCGTGTGCACATCTCACACACGTATGGGGTTAAAGAAGCACATGAAGTTATCAGGCTTTCTCAAAAAGACTACCAGAATAAATTTTTTGCACATAATGAGAAGACAGCAGATACCATCTATCTATAAAAAGGAAGGATATATAATCCCATATGCGCCGCAGAGGGGCTAACACTAAGCTAAGCATTTAAAGCTGAAAAGACAGTAGGTATTTAGCGTAAGGAGGATTCGACTCGCACCCAAAAGATATAAAAAAATAATTAAATCTCTAAGGTTATGGGACTTGAAATTCTGACAGAGCTCCGAGGAATTCCTAACAAAATAATTTCCATTTCAACATCTTTATATTTTCCATAGCATGCTTTTAAATGATCCACAAGTCCCGTAATCATTGTGTCTTTTGTTTGAAATTCAAAAAAATGATTAAGAGGTGAACCACTGTCCATAAAGCGAAAATAGCCACCACTCATTTGAAAGAAAAAGGCATGCCCTGATCTCTTGTCATTTTCTTTACGAAGTTGCAAACTTATATAACCAGCAATGCTCATTTCATCATGAGTTCCCAAAGACTGCGTAAGAATTTCTGTTTCTGCTTTTTGAAACTCTTTAAGGAGTATTTCACATTGACTCTCCATGCTGTCATTTTTTTTTAATGACTCCGATTGATAAAATAAGAGTCCGTCAGAGAATAGATTACAGTAGTTAAGGAAGAGGCGTCGATAATTACAAGACACTTCAATATCTTTAATTTCATCACTCATTTCACCTTGGAAATTCACAATTGACTCAACAATAGACTTATAACGATTATTCTTAACGTCTTCATCATCTTGAACATTTAACAAATTATCAATCTCTTTAAATGAGTTCTCATTTTCCTTTAAACGACTTAAAAGGTATTTCACCCTTGACTTAACACTAGAACTGTTAAGATCAAATAAAATATTATTTACAAGTTGGAAAAATACGACATTTTCAATCTTAATCGAATTTTTAAGTTCTCTACTCGGTAATTTAGAGCCCTCTTTCATTTTTGCAAGCATGGCCATTGAATAACCAAAACAACACCCTTTTCGCAATTTTTTACAAAAATATTCGATCTGATCAATTTGCGTCTCAGAATTGACTTTTTTTAATATAAAATATTGTTCAAGTAAAACCGGATCAAATTGTTTTAAGAAATTTGAAAGAAATAGCGTCCATGTTTTGACATCAAAATTATCCAATTGGGGGGAATTGAGCAAACTCGTAATATCATCAAGAAAGGTTCCTTGATAGGCTTCGTGATGTGGATAACTTTTTTTCATACTTTGATAGTTACCTAAGTATGCTCCCGTACATCCAGAAGTTAACATCAAAAAAATAAAGCCGGATGCAATTTCAACAATCGAAAACCCAAGATCCTTTGTTTTTAAAGGTCTACCGACTGATAATGTTTTAGCTCCATCATAAATGTAGTAGATAGAGAGAGTTACAGCAAAGATTGCTAAGGTGATCATGCTTATTTTCTTCAGTTGAAGATACTGAGTAGGCTCCAATGTTGTGCAAGAGGAATCGCTTTTGTCTAGTGAAGACAAAGGAGTTTTTTCATTAAAAAAAGTTATAGAATTCACATTTAACCTATTGCTTTTGGATAATAAAAAGTATGTTATCATGAAAACTTTATTAAATTCAACAGGTAATTGAATAGAAGAAGAATAGCTTTCAAAACAAAAATACCTTTCCAGCATGTAGAGTTTCTCAAATTATTCGAAAAACCATAAAATTATCGGCGATTGATTATTTCGTGCAGTTTTCCTGCTGCGTCTCGCAGAGGCTGTGAAAAAATTCGAAATAATGCAGCAGTTAGGCGAAAGTTGCAGCTGATGTAATTCTTGACGACGTCGTAGCTATAGCTACGACCGAGAAGAGAAGTGCGTCAG
>JACCRY010000146.1 GCA_013813265.1 Parachlamydiaceae bacterium | reverse complement strand
GAAAGTTGCAGCTGATGTAATTCTTGACGACGTCGTAGCTATAGCTACGACCGAGAAGAGAAGTGCGTCAGATGCAACTTTTCAGCCAACTGAAGCATCTTTCCAATTTTTTCACAGCCTCGCAGAGGGGCAGAGTGCAGAGATGATGCGCAGAGTTGTCATAACTTAAACAGTGTTAAGTGATGAAAACTTCCTCTGCGCTTCCTCTGCGTTCTTTGCTGCTCTGCGGAGATTTTATAACGAAAAACCTTCAACTTAACTAGTTTAAACTTTTTATTATTTATATTTTTATTTATTACACTTGCATACATTTCGCACATCTGTTATAATAAATTTTAAATATTTGTGAAAACTCCAATCAGGACACATTCCCCTCTACTAAATATCCAATAATGTGTTACAAGGGTAAGGGGGAGATTCATTTTACTAATTTCGGAGGTCTATGAGCAGCTCTACCATTTCTGCGTTTTTTGCCTATTTCTTTATTTTGCTCCTCATTGGATTGTGTTCCTATAAAAAGCAAAAATCCTCTGCAGACTTTATCGTGGGAAACCGGTCTTTAAACTTTTGGGTTATTGCACTCTCTGCACACGCAAGCGATATGAGCTCTTGGCTTTTTATGGCTTTCCCAGCGATGCTTTACCTTCGAGGGGTGCCTCAAATGTGGGCTGGAATTGGCTTACTTTTAGGGATGTTTTTAAACTGGCAGTTCATCGCAATAAAATTGCGGAAATCAACGGAACAACACAATAGCTACACCCTGCCTTCTTTTTTTGAAAAAAGATTTTCAGACACCTCAGGCATCATCCGTACGACAACCGCTATTACGTCAGTTCTCTTTTTAACAAGTTATCTTTCTGCCGGACTAATGAGCATGGGTCTCCTGTTGGAATCGATTTTCGGCATTGACTACTATCTTGGACTTGGAGTTGCAACTGCAGTAGTGGTAGCTTATACTTTCGTTGGAGGGTTTACAACCGTTGCCTGGACAGATCTTTTTCAAGCTCTTTTCTTACTAGCAGTCGTAATTATTGTCCCAACCTTCGCTTTTTTAGAACTGCCTAAGGGATTTCAAACCCTTTATACAGATACACTGGCCAGAAATATAGACCTCTCTTTAGTTTCTTCCTATTCCACAGAATCCTTTCTGACTATTATTTTCTTAGTCTTCGGATGGGGTCTTGGGTACTTTGGTCAGCCACACATTGTGACGAAATTTATGGGTATTCGCAATACAGAAGAACTTACCAAATCAAAGTACGTGGGTATGAGTTGGATGGTCATCACCCTTAGCGCTGCCGCATTCATTGGTTTAGTTGGAATCTCTTATTTTTCTGAACCTCTTGAAAAACCTGAATTAGTTTTTGTTGAAATGGTGAAAAATTTATTTCATCCATTTATTGCCGGAATTTTCTTGTGCGGAGTAATTTCTGCTACAATGTCCACAATGGATTCACAGATTTTAGTGGCAGCCTCAGTGCTAAGTGAGGATTTTTATATGCAATTTAAAAAGAAAAAAATTTCTGTAAAGCAACATTTGGCCATTACTCGAGCTTCTGTTTTAGTGGTGTCATTAACAGCGCTTTTCATTTCATTTTATAAAAGTTCGACGATCCTGGATGCAGTTTATTACGCATGGGCAGGTTTAGGATGTTCTTTTGGTCCCTTAATGCTTTTGTCTCTTTACTTTAAAAAAGCTAATAAATATGGGGCGATTGCGGGCATTCTAACAGGCGGGGTTATTGCAGGGACATGGGATCTAATCAATCCATATGTAAGCTCTTATCCTATACCCGCTATGATCCCTGGTTTTATCTTAAGCACTTTCTCAATATTCTTCGTTTCTATGCTGACCCAACAAGACCAGCAATATCAGCAGCAGCTTGAAATTATAGAACAAACTGAATGAGAGTAGGAGTGTATACATTTAAAGCGAAACTTGGTAAAATGGGATTATAGCATATCACTTGTTAGATTGGAGGATTTTATGGCAACCATCGACAATCTAGATCTAAACGTATACAATCTATACGCCATACGTACCCGAATGATCGAACAGATAAATTCGCAACTCCGTTTGGATCAAGCCAGTAGTATTCCTCCTCAAATTCAAGTTATGAATGCGTATCCAACTTTAACAGAACTTGACCTGCTTTTAGGCATTACCCCTCTAAATACCCCTTGGGCTTACTTCCGTCCCCCATCTAAATTTATAGATAAAAGACGTTCTCCCTTTGGTTTTGCACGTATTATGCCTAGTTTAGGAACTCAAGAAGATCAGGAAGAAGACCAAGAAAAAGCTGAGCAGCAGTATTGTGAAACTGAAGAAGAGGAATCTGAAAAAAAAGCGATTAAAGCATGCTTTACGCAGATCACTAACATCAATCAATGGCTAAAGCATATCGTCGGTCGTATGGGCCAATTTTTACAAGGATAACCAGAGAGATCCATGAGTAAAATAAATTGGCTTGCAACTCTCGGCTGGGATGAAGACCAGCTAGGTGAAATGAGATACATTGGGTATGCTTATATCCGCCAAGGCAAATATGATATTGCCATTTCTTTTTTTGAAGCACTCATTGCTTTAGATCCTGAATCTGCCTATGACTCCCAAACACTTGGGGCTCTTTACTTGCAGATTAATCAACCAAAAAAAGCTCTTAAATATTGTGAAAAAGCGCTTAAAATCGAATCTGACCATGCTCCAACTCTTTTGAATATGTGCAAAGCGTTTTTCATGCTCAATAAAAAAGATGAAGCTCTTAAACTCGCAGCTATACTAAAAAACGAACGCGATCCGACGATCTCTAATGTTGCTAAAGCTTTGCTTCTCGCATATGGCACTTAACAGGACCTGTAAGTGGACATCATCATGTTATTCATGTAAACGTTTTTTTAAATTGCGTGCTTCTGTCGCTCCTACCGCAGCTCTGCGACTTGACGCCCCCAACCCCACGCTCCGCTATCGCTCCATGCGAGACGATTGCATAAGTGACAAGAAATTATTTTTTTATTTATGTTTACAAAAAAAGGCCTCACAATGTATTCTAAGTGTGATTTACAACAAAGAAACAAATGAGGCCAAATGTCTTTTAGGCATA
>JACCRY010000145.1 GCA_013813265.1 Parachlamydiaceae bacterium | reverse complement strand
GTATTAGAAATGCTAATCGCCCATCGGGATCATTATATAGCAAAGGATTATTATGCACATACGCATAATAATTAGGGCCATCGCCATCTCCAATTGGATCGGGAGTTAGCCAGCAAAGTGTGTTGGGAGCATAATAACGTTTGCCAAAATAGACTAAACCGGTTTCAGGATCCATTCGTTTGCCTGAGTAGCGCCATGGGCTAAGGGTATCCCCTAAAACTTTCTCTTCACCAAAAGCACTATAACGAAATGTTGAATTACTATTAATTAACAAACGGATCAATATGCGCAAAGTGGATTAAATTTTCTGTCCAACCAAAAGGGAGCACCATATGGTTTTGAATCTCCTCTGCGTCCCTGCGAGGCTGTGAAAAAATTGGAAAGATGCTTCAGTTGGCTGAAAAGTTGCATCTGACGCACTTCTCTCCTCGGTCGTAGCTATAGCTACGACGTCGTCAAGAATTACATCAGCTGCAACTTTCGCCAAACTGCTGCATTATTTCGAATTTTTTCACAGCCTCTGCGGGATCTTTCTCTTCATTAGGTGATTCGCCAATCAATTTTTGCATCGTCAAACCAATTTTTAGATCTTCGATGAATGGATTTATTCCAGCATTCATTCTGTTTTGCAGAGAGGGTTAGCTAAAATAGGAAGAAACAATCCTGCCCATCGATTGGCAAACGATTTCTTTTACGGGCAATACATAAGCTACGCTTAGATTTCCTCCTGCATTTGCAACTTGGGCAGTATCTTCAGCCCCAGAGCTGCGCGTCATCAAGAAATTACCTTCCTCATGACACGTTTGAAGCCATTTATCTATTTCAGTGGAAATCCCTAAAGTTTCGTAGGAGGAAGGATCATTGGAAGCTTTGTTAAAGAGGGTTATAATTGCATGATTAACGGCATTTAAATGAACTGCAGCTTCAGGAGTTTCTAAGAATGGGATGGATTTCTCTTCAGAGGATGATTTCTTCTCCGGCATAGATAAATGGGCAGCATAGAGTTGTCCTAATCCTGACCAATGTAAAAAAACTTCAGGTGCATGCTTTTTAAGGAAAGCTTCGATAAGATCGGTTGAAAAACCGTGGGGAATAGGGACCTCTATATCGGGAATGCCGAGAACATTTACGAGAGTTAAAAGTAAGATAAGATTTTTGTGCTTAGTTCCACATCTTTCGTCTTGATCGGAAGTTTTAAAAAATTGTCTGAGTATGCCATCTGCCCCTAACTTTTGCATTATGGACTCAATTTCACTTTCAAGTCCTTGTATTTCCTTGTCTTCTATGGGATTAATTAACTGAAATCGAAGTTCTTCTATTTTCTCACTAAGATTGGAGTATAGGGAATTTTCGACCCCATTAAATGATAATTGATTATCGGATTTAACCGGATTAAAGCTTACATTATTCATTACTACCTTTTATAATTTATACATGTTAGCTTTAAATTTAATCTAATTTTCTTTAAAGTCAATTCAATTCAATTCAATTCAATTTTCTTTTAGTTTTTATTACTTTTTTTCCCAAGCTAGGATTTGGCAATCAATGAGTGCTCTCTTATATGCAATTAAGAATCCTTCCAGACATTTTGTAGAGATGTGTTACAGTCATATATTTTTTTATCATCTGGCCGGAATGATAGATTGTGTTCAAAGAGAATTTTGATATTGCTCCGCTGCTTTCCCTCTAAACTGTTTATCCATTCCTTAAAGATCATATAATATCTTGCCTCTTTGAGCCTTCTGGCATCTCCTTGCATCGTCATAGCTTGAATGAGTGCAATTCGGATTTCTTTATGACGCTCTTCAAGCATTTCAAAGGGATTTTCCCATCCAGTACACCCACTTTGAATGATTTGTCCGTGAGGCTCAACTACAAATAATTTGCAGTTAACAGAGTCCTGCTTTTGACGCAAAAGCTTTATAAACTGGGCACTTTCTTCAAGAGTGATAAAAATGAGCTTTGCCTTCGATCTATCTGTTGTTTGAACAACTAAAAGATGATGAATTTGTTTTCCCAGTGAAGTGAAAAGTGTATTCCCTTTTCCAACAAACGAGTTGATAAAATTCGAAGTAAGGAAAAGGTTATCAAGACAACTGAATGAATGGATTGAGTTAGTAATATCATCAACATTCTCAAGAGCATTTATAAACTTGTAAATTGAAGGGCAATTTATCTTGGCTTCCTGAACGCTATTTAATGGTATGAAGAGATTGTCATCAGAAATCGAATCAGGCCAGGGAGTTTCTACATCGACTTCCATTTTTTCCAATTCACGCATTTCAGCCTCTTCTTGACGCATTTTCTGTTGTACAAGCATTTGGGCCTGGCTTTGTACCTCGACCGCCTCTTGCTCCATCATCATATGTTCGCTAACCAATTCAGGAAGTGGAGTTTTACGTTCCTTATGGAAATCCAAAACAAACTTCATTTCGTCACTCACAGATTTTTCAGAAATCACTTTTTTTAAATTTTCGAAGTCTTGATCGAGTAAATCCCAAGGTTCAACTTTTGTTTCGATTTGTCCAAATTGTTGAAATAACGTCCCTCCTTGCTCCTTGATTAAATACGGGCGGGCAGTCGTTTCATAGATTTCTTCTCTAATTGAATGACTTTTTTCGCGAACAAGTTGTTGTCTGAAGCGATTTTTAAGGACTTGTAGCAGTTGTTTGCGAATACCTTGGAAGTTGCGTACACGTTCCATTTCCTTAAGTTGAATTTGGGTGTACTGAAGCAGATCTGCTCCTGTCAGTAATTGATCTGAAGGAATTTTTAGCCTGCCTTTAATGCAATCTTCTACCTCTTGAGTAACTAGGAACGTAGTAAAATGAGCAAGTTCCCCTAGTTTTCTCATCCTCATGGCTGCTTGAAGATGATGGTCAATTGTTGTTTTGTCTCCCATAGTAACCAGAGCACGAGAAAACAAGGGGTGAGTAATATTTGAACCGATAATATGAGGATACCCATAGTACGTTAAGATATGTTTCCTGGAAATCCCTTGGCATGCCTTCACAATATCTTCTTCATTGGTTCCATCTATATATTGGGGCTCTGCAGCACCGCGCTTCCACAGAGTCAACGCCCACTCACCTTTGAAATTCTTTTGGTAAGAAAGAATCGCAACTATTTGCAAATCTTCCTTTGCTATCTGATTTAGGAGTTCTGTGACTATCTTTTTAGGTGACTGACCTCGGAATTGCCCTCCTAGGTCTATCAACGGCACAGATATTTTTTGATGATTTTTTATCTCTGAGACGCAACTCGCGATTTTTTCTTCAAAAGATGTCCCTTTCATTTTTGCACAATTTAGGTTTCTAGGATCCAACAAGGCAGAGACAGTCGCTCCATCGGTCTTTAAGTCTGGGAAAGTTTCAACTTTTGGATCCCATGTCCTATCGTTAGCAAAAGTCCCTGAATAGCCTTTGTTTGATTTAGGAATTGCAGCTAAATCTAAAGGGGTACCATTTACCTGGCAAGGATCATAAGTCAATTGATTCGGGAATATAACTTCTTTTAGATATGTTTGAACGACTTTTAAAGCGGATTTATGTCTTTCACTATCTTCAAATTTGGTGCTTTTTAAATAAAATTCAAATGTTAATGTCATTTGATCGAGGAATTTTACATCATCAAGAGGAAGTTTGTAAAAATGCTTTAAATCGAAAGCTTTTTTGATATCCGAAATAATTTGCGGTTCCACAGGTTGAATTTCCATTTCTTTCAGATAATGCTCAAGCAATCGTTTTGTTGTGTCAGGGCGTTTCCAGGACTGACGATAAAATTGACATGTTTTCAACAAGGTTTCGTAAGGGTTACGGAAGCGAGCTCCTTCTCTTTTTTCCCCTTTTTCGCATGGGATCACTAATTCATAGTCCTTATCTCTGTCTGAAAGTGCGTATTCTGTGTGTGCAATGCTTTTCAACGCAGTGCGTAATTCATGCGTCACGACATGCTTCATAAAAGCAATCCGATTGCACATCTGCTTGTATTCTGAAGTTTCAAAGTTATCTTTCAGGAATTCATATAACTGACGCGTCTCCAAACTATCTACATTACTAAGATAGAGTTTCAATACTCTTGACTCATTCTTTAAAAAACCCTCCTGTTCACAGACTCGATCGATGATGAAGTTCATGACCGTTTCCAGATTTTCTGATGTACAGAAGGCGCTCTGGATCCCCTGAGAGATCTGCAGTAGGTCTTCTTTTTCAAGAAGCCAGTCAAAATAGAGTTCCGTTGCGCTCTGAATAGCTTCAGCAGGAACCTTTCGGGAGAATCCCACAGGAAAACTTAGTTGAGTCAAGGGATGGCTTATAGAATCATATTCGTCGATAAGATTGACCTGGTTTTCTCCAAGTTCTTCCAAAATAGCAGCGAGTTCATCGATTTCTAGATGAAGTTTCAAGCATTCATAATAAAGTTTTTCCTGTCCGGTTTTAATTGCAGAGATTCTTTTTTCGATATCATCAGATAATCCCTTAGGCTTTACAAAGTTCTTTTCACCAATCAAATAACCTAAGAGTGCTTCTTGCTTCTCATGTGGGATGAGGATTGCATTAAGAACAACCCATTCTTTACATTTCCGCGCATAACGTGATTTGATAAGATGTATTTGCTCAAGATGTTCCGTGAGCATCATTTGCAATGACAAAAGGTCATTAGGCCTTGTAACGACCACTTTACCCTCGCGCCTAGCGGTTTCAAGCATTGAAAGGATCCGTTTTAACGATTCTACACTACACCCTTCGCGGTTAAATTCTAAAGTTTCAGTGTGCCGACTGAACATTTGGTAAATTTTTTGAGACCAGTCAAATTTTGAAGTCCCATATAGTTGTTCTGTGGCAGTGATCGTTGAGATATGCTCTCCATCAGCTGCCAGATATGCAAGGATAGGGCCTAAAATCTGCGACTTACCCGCTCCCATGATTAGTTGGACCACACGGTGGCGTTCTCTAGGCTCCAGAGCGTACTGAACCTTTGCTAATAACTTAATTACATTGACTTGTTTTGGATAAAGCCGAATATTTGCAAAATATTCATAAACAAGAATTTCAAAATTATGCAAGCAATTGTAGTCGCGTTGGGAATCTAACATTTGCCCAACTTCTTGCATCAATAAGATTTCCCCTTCGCCTGAAGCAGTAGAAAGGTCTTTAATTTTCTTTCGAAGCCGCTGAGAGAGTTGTATTTCGGTTTTATAGATCAGAAATTCAGCAACTATTTTTTTAAATTCATACTGCTCATGCGGTGCAATACCGACCATTTCTTCCCAATGCATTGGCAATCCCTGCAACACGAGTCCAATGCAAGCTTTGATATCGAATGTTTTCTGAGAGCCCTTAAGTCGGCCTAAGAGATGCTCAAACTTTTGTTCTGTTGTCCAAGAGTCAGGAAGTGAGCTCGCTATCCTTAAGATTTCCTTTTCAAGTTCCGATGCTTTTTCAGTAAGTTTGTTGATTTGGGTTCCAATGTTGCTTTTTAAGTCATCGTAATGGCTCTTATCAATCATATAAGTTATTCTTCTTTCTTCTATGTTAAAAGCATGAAGTGCGTCTTCCAAGGGTTTGAGGCATTCGTGATCACTTAGATTAAGCAAATCACACCTTTCTTTTGAGACCAATTTAGAGTTTGGAATTTCAGTTTCCATCCTTGTCACACCAATGTCACATCCAGATATTAAGCTTAATGAGGGAAGAAATTTTGGTGCCGAATCAGCTATTACCTGATTACGGTTAACAGTCGGAAGCTTCCACTCTTTAGGTATTCTGATCCTATCTCTTCCTAGTTCTGAATAAAATGAATCTAGGGCACTAAGATTTTCAAGAAGAGGAAGAATCTCTGGATACTCTTTACATGCCAGTGTAAGTTCTTTATTCCTTTTTTCAGGAGTGTAGTAAGGTTCATCATTTTTAAAGCACGCGCGCCACTCTCGTGTTGTTCCATAGAGAGCCATCTTATGATAATAATCTAAAAGCTTTTCTTCAGTGACTTTAGGAAGTTTAAGGTTATCCGAAAGTGGAGATACAAAGTGCTGAAATTGATTTCCTACTTTAATCCCTTTATCGCCCTTATAATAGTTCGATAGAGCCTTTAAGAAGGCCATTTTTGCAGTTTTCCTTTCTATTTCAGGACAGTCTTTTAAAGGTAGATCCGGGAATATCGAGATGTCCTGAGAATCTAACATTTTATTTAGGATTGCGTAAAGGGACTGATTAATGGAAATGCCTATAGGTTCTTGTGCAATATTTCCAAATTTCTTGACTGCAAACTCAATTCGATTCTTGTTGTCTGACTCTTTATATAAACCGTTGGATTCATTTTCGAATTTACGAAATTGCAAAATCTCTTTCAACATTAGAGCTTTTGCAGAATCAGTCTGCTTATTTTTAGCAATCTTGTAAGCATACCAGAATAACTTTTGGAATCCATGACCTCCCCATGTTTGATTTTTGAAAAGTTTCTCCTCGACATCTATTTCATCGATCTCTCCATCAAATAAAGCAATGCCCGACTTTTCAAGATTTCCCAATACGTAGAGCGGTAATTCAACAAAAGGTACTTCTGGGAGAGGTAATAAACTTTCTTGGAAAAAAGGAAGTCTATGTACCCATGTAGCTAGAAATTGTACGATGCTCCAGCGCTCTTGATAAGATAGGATTTTATCCAATCTCCACTCCATAGATACAAGAGTGTGTCGAGCATAGTCATTATAGTCCTGTTCCAGAATTATTTTTAGTGGTTCTCCTGCTTTTGAACATTCAGTAAAAAATTCATATAAGGGCTTCCTATAACTCCAATCATCTTCAATAATTTTTTTCTCCTCTTTCTTAAAAGGAAAATTTTTTAAATGATTTATAGCTTTTGCTGCGGCGAAAAGCCGTACAGCACATGCGCCGGGATGCCTATCTCCCTTTTCCTTATTAGAATCCAGAATCCATCGCAGGATATCGAGCTCTTCGAGGGTATATCCTCTACCTATAGGCACGCTCTGTTTAAGAAGTTCCAGGGATATAGCATAAGAACAATCTAACAGTTTTAAATAGGCCATATAAAGCGACCCTGCAATGCTCAATGAAATGGGCTCACCGATATTGCTTACGGCATATTGAATCAGATTTTCTTGTGGCTTACCATTTGGAGGTATATGCGTACCTAAATTTACAGGTATTGAGGGAGCTTGCCGCACCTTTCCTTTGCTACGCAGCTTTAATGACTCAACGCGTTGAGGATTGATCAAGATTCGACGTTCCCCTTCTGAGTTTTCTAAAACAAGATAGTATGGGTATCGGCTCAAATAGGGAAAATGTTGTGATGGCATAACTCTATAGCTAGGATCTGCCTCCCAATGCCAATGTCCTTTTTCCTCGGACTTGATAAATGCAAGCCAGGCAATTGTGTCGGTTGTGCATGGCAGTTCTACTCTTTGCAACGTATCATCGAGGCCTTTCCATGGCAGTGCATCACACATATTTGGGCATAACCGTGAAAATAAGCTAAGGGCTTCAACGTTCTCTAGCTTACTGATATCGACCAAAAATAAATTTCTTTGCTTTACAGGGCTCAAAACACTTTCTGAGCTCATAATAAATATAGGAATTGGTACACCTCGATTATCATGCAAACAAATCAAAAACTGACCTACAACCTTATCTAGAGTAATCCAGTAGCTTAAAGTTGACTCTTTATATAAAGTCGGTAAAATAAGCTTCTTCGTTTCGCCTTTTGATAAAAGTGCATAACTTGCTCCTTCCCATTGCAAAACTACGCTCATAGTATCATCATTTTTGAAAGAAAGTTGAGCAAAACAAGGATCACAGAAAGTATAGGAATTCCCAACGCGGTTGATTGGCTGGGATAAAAGGTCTCCAAATTTCACCATTGAGGAGTTCTCTTTTATTCTGGAAGGCAGCGTTGATCCGATTTCTTCGATACCATCATGAAAGACTTTTCCTTGAATAAGATCGACTTGAATGACTTTCCCGTTTTTTAAGGATAGTGTGAACATAGGAAAAGAAACAATCCATTGGTCATTAGGCAATTGAACTTCAATGCTTGCTCCCATTTCAATAAGTTCCTTTTCATCTAGATTTATTTGGCTTTGGAGATCGGTTATTGTTTCGGATAATTCTTTAAGCTTTTTTTTTATTCCACTTATTTCAAAAATAATAATTCCCTCAAAACCAGCCTCTTTCTGATCTATCTTCAATTGAAGATGTGTTTTATACAATTCAACATCTTCAATATTGCTCGTTAAGCTCCTCTTTAAATTTTTTATTTTCATTCGAAGATCCAGCACATTTTTTGGTTCCGAAATTTTAGTGATGCTGAAAGGATATTTTTCGGCCAAATGTTCTTCTTTAAAGTCTTTTAGAAAAAATGCAATGAGACTTGTAGGTGCAGAGTATTTTTGAATGAGATGAGAAAAACCATAAAGTACATTCTGAACTTGTTGTGAAAGACGTGCTTCTTCCCAAATTCCCCCTAAAGGAAACCTTCCGGCAATTTTAAGTATACTAAAGTAATGCTCTGGCAGCCCTTTTTCTTTCGGCCAACCTTCCCACATCGCAAGAATATGATGCGAAATGCTTCCAAGCAACCCCTCAGCTCCTTGCTGACGCAAGAGGTCTTCATTTTTCAAAAGATACTGTGTGAGATTTTCGCGACATCGAATGATCAATGCGCTAACTTTGTTTGTATATTGAGGTGGGCACAACCTGCGAACAGCCATTGTAATTTTCAGAAGGAAAAGATCGTGCTCCCACAAGCTCAAAGAAAGGCCATTAGTCAGATCGCGCTGTCCATTAAGCAAATGCCGTTCTAGAAGTTTTTGCACTCTATTAAGAAATGCAGGTTCATGGATAACTTGATCATTGAATTTTCCAGTCTCATAAAAATGGATCAAAAAGTAAAATCGAAAATCCTTATTGTGAAGGTGTAGAGGCTCTTTTTCCACTAAATCGAACAAGAGTGGCAACCGCACTTCATCGGGGGCCTCGCTGATGATGGAAAAATCGTATGAGGTTTGTGCGGTTATACCAGCTAATTCTTGACGATTCTTTTCCAATATGCTTCTGCGCCATATCTCCGGCTGTTTTAGGGACTTCTTCGCAAAGAACTCGTCCACGAATACAGCAAGGGGAAAATTCTTAGCAAATTTCTCTCCCTGACTCCATGTTTTTTCAAGCGAACTTGACTTAAAAATCCTTTTTCGGCTATCTGACATAATGCGTTGAAGTTCTTTGATGTCCATCCAGCATTGGGAATGATAATCAAAAAAATCATCGTGCCCAGAGTCCATTTCGTAATCGTTAGGGTAGCTTCTTTGGATTATATCTTTGTGAATGGGTTCTGGTTGACAGGAGGACATCGCATAATAAGCCATATCTCGAAGAGCGATATACTCCACAATATAAGCGGGAATGCCCTTCTTAAAACTTTGCTTTGTTAAAAATTTGAGTACTTCTTCAATATCTTTTCCATTTTGCCCGTAAACTTGAACTGTCTGGATAAGTTCTACAGACAAATGAGACTCAAGCCATTGCCACTCAGCTAATTGCACAAAATCTTCGCGAGGATAGCCAAGGATATGAAGAGAAGGAAGATAAAAGGCAAAAAAGGGAGCTTTAGAACTAAAGGCTATATCTCCTCCGCCTGGAGAATGGTTTTCAAATAGAAGCTTAAGCGACTCAAGCTGATCTCTTTCCGCTTCACATGCAGTAAGGACACGGCGAGACTCTAAGAACTTATTTAAATTGATCCAGTTGAACTTCTGGTTTTTTAGTGTTGGATCTGACTTTAAGGCCAGTTCTATACCGATAGCGTAAATCTTCCAAAATGCTACTGTATGCTCTGGAAGTATTTGACGGGCTTTACCCATTGTCCAATAGAAAAGATGGTTGGCAATTTTACGCAAGGATATACAAAAAAAAAGAGCTTCTTTTGCCGAGAAAAGACTGTATTCGCTTTCTGTAGCTATAATTGAGGGAATGGGGAGAATATCCAGAACATTATACTTGATATATGCCACAGCTTCATAAGGTGGTCTTTGCTCGAGTAATGTAAGATTTTCTGCAATGTCTTGAAGGGAATCAAGGAAGGATTTGATGTCATGATATTCTGTAGGAAACTTTAAAGTACACTCTTCTAATTTGATCCCCAAATTCCCATTAATTCTAGGGACAAATAGCTTTCCATGCCGCTCTTGTACGATACTGGAAATCTCTATAAATGCCTTCCTATTTTCAACTAATGACCCATCAGAAAATTTCATTGCTTCCAGCTGTAAATATTCTTCTGCACGAGACGGCATGGATTTAAACAAGGAAACATCACTCTCTATTGCTTCGATGAGATCGCTCAGTACTGCTATAGCATGATTTTGTTCGGCTTGATGTTGTGTAAAATCCTGATTTCTAATCGCTCGAATAAGAGCTCCTTCTGCGCCCTCAACGCCTTTATGCATAATTTCTAAAATGATTGGATCATGGTGTAAAGGGTCTTGAGGAAGATTCCACTTCTGGTGAAGCATTGCCAACGTATAAAGATTGGACTCTATTTTATTTCTTTTATATGCAGCTTTTTCTAAAAATAAACGTGCAATTAAATCTGCTGATTTTTTAATGCAGGTGCCGGCACGCTGGCTGGAGATAAAAAAGTCGATTGACAAATTGCGTTTTGATATCGGTGATCCTAAGTGCTGTTCAAGCTGTAAATAGATATTTTCTTTCGAGAAATAGGGACGTTCTTTCGGATACCATCGTGGGATCATTCTTGGTTCTAAAATGCTTTTCCATAAAGTTAAATTATAGAGAGCATCTGATGTAAGTGACCATTCGCAACAAGGCGAATACTTCTGTTTTAGCTCAACCTTGATGCCGATATGAAATTCCAGACCACTTCCTGTATTCAGAAGGCGCAAAATAAAATTCCCTGATTCCGTTTTGATAATCTGCAGCATCATACTATGCCCACTGTGCTCAACAAAGGGATATTGAGTTATTATGCCGCTCCATCCAATATGAATGAACAACATAGAATTTGCAGGAAGGGTCTTTAAGGAAGAAAAGAGGTCATTATTAATAAAATTGACAAACTCTTCTGGAGAGACAGCCTCGATCTTTTTAGCCATTTCGGCAGCTTGTTGGTAATGTTGAATGAGAATTTCATTCTTACCGCTGAATGTCACTAGACCTTGCATATATTTTAAAATCAGATCTGCAGAAGATAAACCTTCAAGCAACTCACCATCTTCATTTTTCTTGCCTTTGCCCCAATAATCTGAAAGCATGTGGAAAGCAATTTTCCTATCCAAACATGTTGATAACTCCAAAGGAAATTGCATGTTTTCCAATGTTTCACCGGCATCAATGAACGGCAAAAGGGCTCTCAGTTGAGATAATGTTTGCGCCTGTTTACTGGTTGCTTTCAATGGGATTTTTAACAGCAGTTTCGTACCTAATATCCCCATTTGCGGATTAATAAATTTGTTTGGCTCCTGAACTTTCCCATCCAATTCTGGAATAGAAAAAGTTACTTGTTTAAAATTCCTATGAATATCTGATTTTATGCTTAAATTTTTATTTGGTTCCAAAATAATGCCTCTATTAGCAATAACACATAATGAAAACCACATGCTTATTAATGAGTTATAAAATAACACAAAATTATACCCTATAACTGACAAAGTGTCAACATGCAAATTGTAATACAATAGAGGTAGTTTAGTTAATGGAATATTAAGTCTTTGGTTTGGCTCCTTCCCCAAGCCTTCACAAAATGGTCAGTGCTCAAAATGTCAGGCGAGTGGGTTATAAAAAATTTGGCTGTCGACAAATTGAGTGCTAACTGCTGCAGCCCGACATATCTATGAAATGTCCGGATTCCATATTGCCAAGAAGGAGTTATAGAATATCTGGTTCTTTGAATAAATACACGAGTCAAGGGAGATCGATTTGTAAAGCTAACAAAAAAAAGAATGCGAGCGCCGCACATTTCTGATACAAGAAAACTATTGGCTCCAGTTCTAATAAAAAGGATTTGAATTATGAAAACTCTTTTATTTATAGTAAGTTTTTTTATGTTAACCAGCCTTTCCTCACAAACTGCAAAAGAACAGCAGTCTAAACAAAGTCGTGTAGAGAATGGTCTACGGAATAAAGTCTCAATTGCCGGTGAGAAGATCAGCAAGGCAAATATTCTTGAACGCATGAAATATTATCAAATTCAAGGTATCAGTATAGCTGTCATAAATAATAGCAAAGTCGATTGGGCACAAGGATATGGACATATCACCAACAATGAAGCAAGTGCCCCCGTTGACAAACACACCCTGTTTCAAGCAGCTTCCATCAGTAAACCGATTACAGCATTTGGAGCCCTCATGCTAGTACAAGAAGGCAAAATTTCTCTGGATGAAGATGTAAACCTCTATTTGAAAAGATGGAAAGTTCCTGAAAATGAATTTACAAAAATTGAAAAGGTTACACTTAGGCGTTTACTCTCTCATACCGCAGGAACTAATGTGGACGGATTTACCGGGTATTCAATACAAACTTCAATTCCTAATTTAAAAGATATTTTGGAAGGAAGAAAGCCTCTTGTAAATTCTGATCCCATTAGGATTATTTCTAAACCTGGAACAGAAATGAAGTATTCCGGTGGTGGAACAACCATTGTTCAACTGTTGATCGAAGACATTACGGGAGAACATTTTGACATTTGGATGCTAAACAATGTGCTAATGCCATTAGGTATGAAGGAAAGTTCTTTTAAACAACCTCTACCCGCAGCTCATGCTGCCTATGGGCATCATTTAGATGGTGTTCCTCTAGAGGGGAAATGGCACATTTACCCTGAATTAGCTGCTGCTGGATTATGGACTACTCCCTCAGACCTTGCCCAGTTCATCCTTTATATTCAAACAGCTTTGAAGAGCGAAAAATCCAAACCTCTAAGTTCCACACTCGTTAAAGAAATGCTCACACGCCAAAAAATTCATGGTAAAAGCATTGATTCAGGTTTAGGGGTATTTTTAGTAAATGATGGAAAGAATTTAATTTTCGGTCATGATGGCCAAAATGATGGGTTTATCGGACGCCTTTCAGGATATGCATATCATGATCATGGAATTGTGATTATGGTGAATAATGACTCAGGATGGCCCTTGATCGAGGAAATCATGAACAGCACTGCAGATGCATACTCATGGCCTAATTATCAGTTTATTGAAAAACGCATGATACCTATTGACCCTGCCAATTTTACTCAATTCTTAGGGAAATACGTAAATGAAAAGGATGAGATTGACATTACCACTGCAAATAATAACTTATTTGCTGACTTTAAAAGTCCCTACGGACCCATGACTTTATACCCTTTAAGCAAATGCACGTTTTTTATTTTACAGGAAAACTTGACTATTGAGTTTCTAAATTGTGAAAGCAAGCCAGAAAGTTTAAACTTTACAGACTCTAAAGGTGTTACGAAATTATATATTAGAAAGCATATTGATTAAGCTTAAGTCAGAGGAACATTGTGGATAAATATGAAGTTGCCCAAGTTTTAAGAGATGTGGCATCTCTTGTTGAACTTGTCGATGAAAATCCAAAAAAAAGCATAGCATACCGAAGAGCAGCAAACGCCATTGAAATTTTAGACAATTTTAACGAGTTGCTAGAAAATAATTTATTAGAAAGTATTCCTGGAATTGGGAAAAAAATTTCTCAAATGATTATTTCATTAATCACGGATAATCAGCTATCTTACCACACCTTTTTAAAAGAGTGCGTACCCGCAACGGTTTTAGACCTAGCAAATGTCCCAGGCTTGAACTTAAACAAAGTGCGAACTCTATATAAAGACTTTAAAATAACATCACTCACGGATTTAAAAAATGCTCTCGAGCAAAAGAACCTTAAAGGGGCAAAAGGATTTGGCCCTTCTTTCTTAGCTAAATTGGAAAAAAAACTTTCAGAACAATTTGACGAAGGGAATTCTCTATTATATTCTAAAGCGAATCATATTGCTGAAATGCTTCTTGCAAAACTAAGTCCTGTCACTACGAAGATTGAAATATCTGGAGCCTTACGACGAAAGTTAGAAATCATTCATGAAATCAACTTTTTAGCGACTACTGATGAACAAGAGGCCTGCCGTGATTTGTTCTTAAATCACGGATTCGTACAGCAAGTTATAACTGCCCATTCCTCATTTATTAAAGTTGTTCTAAAACAAGGGATTTTTGCTACATTACAAATTGTAGAAGAAAGTGATTTCCCCATTTCATTCCTGACATCTACAGGCAATGAACGCCATCTGAAGGACCTTGAGATGGAAGCTTCCAAAAAAGGACTTCTCCTATATTCGGATTTATCCCGTTGTCAAGAGGAATCTAAAATCTATGAAATATTAGATTTAAATTTTATACCCCCTGAACTTAGAGAAGGTTATGGAGAAGTAGAAGCTTCCAAAAAAACCAATTTTTCAGACTTTATTAAAGAAAATGATCTTAAAGGCACATTTCACTGTCACACGATAGATTCTGACGGCGTCCATACTATTGAGGAAATGGCCAATGCTGCAATTGAAATGGGCTGGGAATATATAGGGATTACAGATCACTCAAAGTCAAGTTATCAGGCTAACGGTCTATCTGAAGAGCGTTTGCTAGCGCAGATTAGTTGGATTCGAGATTTCAATAAAACATTAGGGCCCCATTTTAAAATTTTTTCAGGAGTAGAATGTGATATTCTTAAAGATGGTCAACTCGATTTTGGAAAGGACATTTTAAAAGAATTAGACTTTGTGATCGTTTCTATGCATAGCTTATTTAAATTAGAAAAAGACCTTATGACAGAGCGTATGATAAAGGCCATTGAAAATCCTTACACCACCATAATCGGTCATTTAACCGGGAGACTTTTGCGTTCCCGGGATCCGTATGCACTCGATATCTCTAAAGTTATTGATGCCTGTATTGCAAATGATAAAATTATAGAACTTAACTGCTATCCAAACCGTTTAGATATGGATTGGAGGTATTGGATCCAAGCAAAAGAGAGAGGATTAAAATGCAGTATTAATCCCGATGCACACTCGACAGATGGATTACGTAATTGTATTTATGGTGTAGATATAGCAAGAAAGGGCTGGCTGAAAAAAAATGATGTTATAAATACATTTCCTTTGAAAGAAATGATTAAATTTCTAAAAAAACGAAAGCCCTAGAAAGTATCTATTTCTGACAATTTTGGCAGAAATAACTAACCCTTTTTCTTGTACCAGTCCACTTTTTACAAATAGTATCCCCGCATACCGTACAGATTTTTTTTCGGTAAATTTGATAATGCTTTTTTAATTCAAATTTCTTGCGCCATTCGTAAAATTGAAATGAAAATTCCCGGGCAGTATTAACAAGTTTCTTTAGTTGAGGAGCGGAGATATCCTTTACAGGAGTTGTTGGCACGGTTTTAACTATAAATAAGACTTCATTTTTTATAATGTTCCCTACACCAGAAAATATGCTTTGGTCCAGCAATACATCTGCGATTTCCTCTTCTTGCTGTTTTTTAATTTTTTCAATGGCCTTTTTGGGACTCCATTCTGACGACATAACGTCAGTTGAAAAATCATATAACTCTTTGGCATTGGCCGTATCAAGATATTTTAGCGAGCAGCTGTAAAGAGTTATTTCCCCGCTATTAAATTTTAATTCTAATCTGGGGGGCACATCTTTTTTGGGATAATCTCCGGTTACTTTTGTGCCTTTGACAGTTGCTTGAAAGCTGCCAAATAACATAAAATGGACACGCAAAGCAAAGTCGTCAAATTGAAAAACTAAATGTTTTCCCCATGAAAAGATATCCAGAACCTTCTTTTTATGAAGCCTCTCTTTTCCAATGTGGGTATTTCCATCCACTTCCAAAATAGCTTTTCCAACAAAAGGAGATAACCATTCTGTCGCAAGATATATTGAAGGACCTTCCATTTTTTACCTCTTTTTTTCTAGAACTAATTAATGGACTATCTTAACGAGACTACTTCATTTACTCTTATATAAGTGGATAGCATTTCATGTACATAATTACATAATGAAATATGTCAAGTCGCTTGGTCCTAAGCGCCGCCCAGGTGTTTCACAATGGGTCTTAGTTGTAAGACAATATCCTAAGTGGACGGCATTGGGATACTACCTAAAACCACTCCATCGTAAGCGTCAATTTTATACATCTACATTTTCTTTGCGCCCTTTGCACCTTTTGCTGCTTCTTTGCGTTAAAAAAATCAATTTAGTACGCAGTCATTTAAATCTGCTTCCAATAAAGATTCTTTAGCGCAAGCTTAAACCTCTAATTCTATCTATGTAAGGATGAGATTGACATTCAACTCATTTTGCCTGAATATTGTTTTCAAGCACGTCAAATCAAACTAATAAATTAATAATTATCGAGAAAAAATGAAAAAAATAGCGGTTGGTATTCTTGGAGCAACCGGAATGGTCGGCCAAAAATTTGTTGAACTACTCGCTACCCATCCATGGTTTGAAATCACTGCATTAGCAGCCTCTGATCGGTCTATTAATAAAAAATATGGTCAAGCAATGAGCTGGGGAATGCCCACACCTCTTCCTGAGAAATTTGCCGAAATGCCCGTTCTTCCATGCTTCCCAAACCTCCCTTGCCGTATTGTGTTTTCAGGATTGGATTCAAGTGTCGCAGGAGAAATTGAACATAACTTTGCTTCAGCAGGTTACATAGTCATTTCAAACTCAAAAAACCATCGAATGGATTATAATGTCCCCCTTTTGATTCCCGAAGTCAATAGCGACCATCTAGAACTCATGGCATCACAGCCTTATGAAAAGGGGGGTATTGTAACCAATCCAAATTGCTCAGTAATCGGGATCACTCTTGCTTTAAAACCCTTGCTAGACAATTGGGGGATTGAATCTGTTAATGTCGTCACCCTTCAGGCTTTATCAGGTGCTGGCTACCCTGGAGTTCCAAGCATGGACATTTTAGATAATGTCATCCCTTTTATTTCAGGAGAAGAAGCTAAAATTGAAACTGAACCTCTCAAAATATTAGGAAATTATCAGCAGAATGGCATCATCAACTACCCCATGCGTTTAAGCGCCCATTGTACTCGAGTAGCAGTTGCCGACGGACATTTAGCTTGTATATCGGTTAAGTTTAAAGAAAAAGCGGCGCGTGGTCAGATCGTTGAGGCATGGAAAAATTTTTCAAGTGACCCACAATTCCTTAAACTACCTACAGCTCCAAAACATCCAATCCTTTACTTAGATGATGAAAGACATCCGCAACCAAAGCTACACCGTCATCTTGCAGATGGCATGGCAGTTTCAGTTGGCAGATTGCGAGAATGCCCGTTATTTAATTGGAAATTTGTTGTTTTGTCACATAATACAGTCCGTGGAGCTGCTGGTTGTGCAATTCTTAATGCTGAGTTAATGGTCAAAAAAGGATATCTTGGTAATGTCTCAGGATAATACTTGCTTAAAAATAAAAGTAGAGCCTAAAAATATAACTATTGAAATAAAATCATTTTTGATACGCCTCAGGAAATTCAGAGGAATTAATGCCTTAGATGATCAATGTTGATTACGTGAGTACAGAGAGTGATGAAAACTTACTATACTCGGTATTTAAGATAAGTGAAGTAAAAAAAGTTCATTTCACTTTCACTTTTTTTCATCTATTTGTTTCTGTAAAGCCTCTAGTGCCGTATTTGTTGGCCATGAATTGTCAGTTCCATTCTCCCATTCGTCGTCTATGACTTCTGTGCCAGCAGAATTAGTTTCAGGTGCAGCGGATGTATTTTGATCTATATTATTTGACTTTTCCTCTTTAATAGACCATGGATCGTCAGTAGCCCAGTCAGGATCTAATACTTCTTCTACCTCTTCGCTTTTGCCAATAGAATTGGTTTCTTGTAAATCAGACTCATTTTTTAGTTTGCTTTCTTTACGTATTTTTTCTTCCGCAAGATTTTTTTCTTCCGCCTTCCTTCTTTCAATTATTTTATTTTCATTCACCTTGAGTGAAGGATCTTTCTCGACAGCCCTTTCTTCTATTACTTGTTTATTTTCTCTGATTACCTTAATAGTTGATTCCCGAAAATTACTAATCTCTTTCTGGAAATTTGGAAATGTTTTAATTTTGACATCCTTGAAATCTGAAGTTAAAGTTTCGGCAGTTCTATATTTACTAAGTAGGAGAGTTAATTTAGAGATATTTTCATTCGAATCTAAATCCAGTTTCCCATCTTTTTTGGGAAAATTTTCTAGAGCTGTAGCTAATTCTTTGTACTTTTGTTCCATATCTTTAAGAAGGTAAAATTCATCAAATCGTTTATCGACAGATGCTTTTTCTTCATCTGTTTTAGCATTTTTTTTAGCATTTTTTAACTCAATTAATTCCCCTGTGACTTCGCCATTAGATGATCCGTCTTTAATTCTGCTTTTTATCGTTAAATCTAATGCTTGTGATGCATTAAATTTAGGTAAATCTAAGACATCCGGGGAGTTAGGGCGTACAGGCTGGATGGCACTACTAAATGCTCGTAAAAGAGAGTTAGCACTAGCTAAGTTACTGATTGTTACTAATAATTCTTTTCCTGCATTTTTAAAGCTTAATTTAGTGTTAACCCAAGCATTTGAAATACATTTACAACCTGAATGGAATAACTTTAAGCCATTTACTAAGGATTTTGGAGCATCATCCGTTGTTTTTTTTAATAATTTTATTTGCTGCTGTGAAAAGTTGTCTGGAATTTCCCCCCCTGTTGTTTTTTTTAAAGATTGCCCTTCATTTATAGGTATTTGTATTTGTATAACCATTTGCCGATTATTAACGCCTTCAGGTAAGCTCATAACATACTCCTCATTGAAAATAATAATACTTATTTTTTTATGCATTTAAGCTGCTTTATTTATATCTTCTTCAATATTAGCTATCATCTCACTCAAAACAGGATCGATAGAACTTTTATCAAATAGATCGTGTATTTTATCGAGTTCTTCTTTTGCCTCGTTGAGTCGGTTTAACCTTGTATAACATTCTGCAGAGTATATTCTTGTTTCTATAAAGCTTATATCTAGGGAAGTAGCGTTAGTAAAAGCCCGAAGTGCAAGCTCAAAGTGCTGCAATTGGTATGTAACAATGCCTAGACGATACCAATAATCAGGATCTTCAGGATTAAGTAAGGAAAGAAAGGCGAAAATAGATAGTGATTCCTCTAATCTATTTTCTTCATACTCATACTGTGCGATTTTTATTGCGGTTGCCATGACTGAATCGCTAATATGGAGAATCTTTTGTAAATTTTCTTCCATGGGTTTAGTGACATCTAACTCGTTTAAATAGCCGATCGCTTCAAAAAATTGCACCTGCATATCTTCATATTCAGTCAATTCGGTACAGTGGCTCCCATCTTTAATCAATGAATCTATTGCTATTTTTAAGTATCTAGACAATTCTTCCGATTCTACCTGTGATTTAATTTCATTTCTCAATTTATCATGTTGTAAGTGAGGAGGAATGAGCAAGTTCGGAGGACAATTATCACCTAAACCTGCAGACACAATGAATTTATCGATTAGTTTTTCATATTCGCGGTCAAAATGTTCCCTTTCCTTTGTTTTAGAATTTTTGGAGATGATTTTAATAAGATCTTGCATATACACCTCCATTAAATCCTATTCCCCAAAAAAGTAAAATTGGCTAGTAACCCACAACTTCTTTTCACCATATAAGATCATTTTCTCCACTTATTATTTAAAGCTTAAAAAAAATAATAGTACTGTCAATTAATTCATTAAATCCACATGTTATCGGGATTATCGGGATCATTTTTGATAATTATCACCGATGGATTATCGTCGGTAATAAGATTGCGGTTCAAGCCAATGCATTCGGGATAGTATCTTCTTTTTTAATGAAGTGGATCACTTGTCTCTCCTTTATTGTTTTTTAGGAAAAAATCGTTCCACTGTTTTAAAAGGAGTTTTACCGGTTCACTGATAATATCGTTTTACGCTTGCAGTGAGACATAAAGATCTGTTGCATAACCATGGGTTGTGCTGTAAACGCCGCAAATATTGTGTTTAGAGGCAAGGTTGTCAGAAAAACAGTAAGCATCAAAACGCGCTTGATCCAAAGAGGTGCCGATGCCATGGCGGGAAATTTGTTGTTTTATCGCATAATCAGTTCGTGGAGCTGCTGGTTGTGCAATTCTTAATGCTGAGTTAATGGTCAAAAAAGGCTATCTTAATGATATATAGAGATAATACGAGCTTAGTTCATTTAAGGCTGTTGCAAGGCACTTTTATATAAAAAAACCTATCATTTTACCAGAAAGACGGGTAATGTCTCTTTCCTATTTTTTATGCCCTAAATGTCTTTTTGTTTCGTAAAAGAGAGTAAAATTAAATAAATAATTTTACTCCACCTTTTTAACTATTGTAAAATGGAAGAATACTGGAAAGACCAAGAAATTGCATTAGAACGTAGATTTAACTTAAATTGACCCAATAATCCGTTGTCTATATTCCAAACACCTTGACCTTGACCGGATAATGCTCCAGTCACTTTAACACTATAAGAAACACTTTTACTATTGATATTTATGATCTTGTATTCCCACTTCAAACCTTTAATATTTATTTGAAAGGCTTTACCCACCTCTAAATTTACATTATTAAGATACGGAAGGATTCCAATAGAACCTTGATACAAGGGATTGTTTTGAAAAGTTTGAAATAGGCTTTGTTTTTCAGACGTTGTAACAAGATCTGGTATTACAGTTATCAAATTCGCCTGCTCACCAATGTTACTCCATGATTTCAAGTATTCTTGAAACTTATTACTAGGATTTTTAGAATTAAAATGCACACTTTCACTATACCCTAAGTTATCATTAACGTGATTGTACTCATAGTTGATACTTTGATAAAAAGCCTCAAAGTCCATCAATTGGTTGTCTCTTTCTTTAACTGCTAAAGCTATTTGAAGGTTCTGATGAATTTTCGTATAACGATCATCAGTGCTTCTTACATAAGAAACTTCACTAGTTTGCACTACAGCTTGATCGACAGGAAAATTTACAGTCACCGCGCTAATTAAGGAAGAACAAAAAATACTTACTAAAAAAAAAGAGTAAAAAAACTTAACCACAAAAACCTCCGCATAAAAATATTAAGTAACAATCAGAATAATAATAGATTTATAATAAATCTGCAATTAAAATACATTAAACCACAAGAATCCCTTACAAGAATGAGCAATTTCAACAATTTCAAATCGCAATCGCTGCAATCAAACATTAATTACACTTGCTACATAATGTCGATTCAGAACAAATCTCATTAATTTGGTTAACGAAAACTGTATTTTTGATCTAAGGAGTTCTAAAGCAGGAAAAATGGTAGATGAGTCAGATAATTTTCTGAGACAAATTTCTTTGCTATTACAAGAGGTTAACAACCGAGAGAGCAATCTTCAGGCACAAAACGTACTTTACAATCAAATAATAAATAAAATACCACTATTCGAAATAAAGCTAGGAATCGTCTAGAATTTATGAAAAAATATGAAAATCTTGTTTTGAAGCTTCTTCAGTCGTTCCGTTCTCAATGAAAGAATATCAAAAGTATATGCAAGAAGCATTTCCCACAGTTGAAAAAATGGATTCTGGAGTTAAAATGTCCAGCATTGCAAAGAAAAATTTTAAACCTGCACAAACAGCTCATCAAAAGAAAAAAGTTGTTCAAAATCAAACAAGTAAGGCACAAAAGCAAAAAACACCTCAAAAATTCGAGATAAACCCGAAAAGTATTGATATTGATAATAATGAAGCTCTAGATCTTACAAAGAAGGAAAACAATGCAGAGTTAGTCCCATTTTCAGAGAAATGCCAGAAAGCAAAAATACACAACGACCCACAGGAAGTTTCTACAGAAAAAATTCACACAGCAAATTTACAAAATAAAACTGTTTTATCACCATCTTCAATCCCATTAAAAACTCCTTTATTTCAATATCCAATCGAGTCAAGGAATGGTTGGAAGAAGAGCCTTCATCTTAAGATTGAAACCTATTTATATTTGTGTGAGGAAGAAAAGTTTAAACAAAAAGTTTACCACGGATTTAGCCTAAAGGTTGATGAGTTTTTCAAAGATTATTCGTTCGAAGCAGAATGGGATAATTTAAAAACACATAGTAATGATCGATTATTTTGCATATAACAGATCGTCGCCATAGTATCCAGCTTGTATTATTTAAAGCTCAGAGGGATGTTCATAAATAAAAAATGAAGTTTTATAAATTAGTTCATGCTATTAAGACTTCTAAACCAATAAATGTTATTTGCCTTTAATTACACATTGAGCTAAAATATTCATACGTTTAAATCAAATGCGAGATTATCATGCAACTAAGTCAACTCCCCATTAATATTAAACCAAATCAAGAAAACCTTGAAAGCTTAGAAAATAAATTCAAAATACACTGCTTTAAAGATATTGACATTCAGAATAACTGTGGTTTTAAAGATTTTCTCTTCCCCAATGAATCTTATCCAGAAAATTTAAAGCCGCATCTAGATCTAGGTGAAAAAGGGATTATTGTTTCTACTGGAACAGAGAGAAGCTTCTTTGATTTACTGTTTAGTAATTCGGAAAAATGCGAAGGGGTAATTGTTGTAGATATCAATCCAAAGGCCAAGGCATATGTGGATTTCAATGTCATGCTATTACGAATTTCTAAAAATAGAAATGAGTATTTTGAATTATCAGCAACAGTACCTAATAATATTTCTATAAAAAATAGGACGGATAAAATTTTGGAAAAAATTATTGAATCCGATTTACCAGTTAATTTACAGGAATATTATTCAAAAAATCTTCAAGATTTTGGATCAGTTTATTTAAAAATAAAGAGAATTTGGGCTGATAATTTGAATAAGGGGGATCGTTTTATCAGCTGCCAATATGGTTTAAATGATTGTCAATTTTCTAAGCTTCAAAATTATGCTAAATCCGGAAACATCATTGCAACCATAGGATCCATAAATGAGTTGGAATTCATACAAGACAGAAATGTTTCAATTGTTGATATTTCAAACATTCATGAATATGTTATGATTGCATTAAAAGGTAATGAGAATTTCAACCCTCGAGTTATTTTGACCGATCCATGCCCATTCTCAAAGGCTAAGTACTTCTCTCACTCCTATTCTCCTCTTAGTAAGAATGAGCGGCTAGAATTTGATCAGTTGATCGATAAAATGTATAACACATCGTTGCCGTGGATACTTGAGTTTATAAATGACCTTGGAATGCAAGATTTGCGCTGCCATCAATCACATGATGAATTTAATTATGATACTAAAGGTGTTTACTCTAAAAATGCATTGAAAGAGGTTAAAAAGCTTTTTTCGGAAAGCTATATTGACATCCCTGGAATTGGATTTCTGAATTTGAACAGCAGGAGGGACATTGAACGCTTAAACGACCTCACTTCTAGCCAGTTAAAAGATGTGGCAGAAGATAAAAAAATCACAATGTTTTTAAATTCATTTGTCTTCTTGTGGAGTTTTATGAAGGCGGAAACTTTTCTTGCTTTCAGCCAATTAGAGGGCTGGAAAGAAAAATTTGAGGAGCACTTCAGTAGCAATGAATATTATCTTGAAGGTTTATTAAAAAAATTAAAAGAAGCAGATTGTCTAAATCAATTTATCCTAGAATTTGGTCAAGAACGATTAAATTCTGTAAAAGATAAGGTCGAATTAATACATAAAGAAAGAATTTCTGCTGAGAGCAGATTTTGGGAAGAGATGGTTGAAAAGGCGCGTGAATTTTCCCCTGATTTTGCGAAAGAAATAATTGAAATGCATCGGAATACGAACCCTAATTTTATGATATGATTGCTTTAAAAAGAGTGTGCAGGATTATCAATATGCCACTCGGGTCAATGAATGGGTTTGAAGACATGTCGAGCTTACTTTTGTCGAACTGGCATTTTTTGACGCTTAAATGTTAGCATTATGTCGACAGCTTCCTTTAGCTTAGCACCTAGCTCGACATGAATGTCGAGCTACTTTAGCCGAGCTGACATATGCTCTATAAATGATTATGGAGCACTCCAGACATGATGCACAATTTCTTTCTCGTAAAGCATGCAGTTCCACCCTTCAGTATAGTCCTTACCCACATAAATTTTTCCACAATGCTGGCACTGAGATTTTATACGAAGGATATAAAGCCCTCTATAATCTTCTGCCAACGTTTGTACTTTTTCATGAGATCCATCTCGATGTTTTAAAAAAGTCCCATATGGCATTGAGAGAATCATGGAAGGGTCAATATATACCTTTTCAAATGCTTCGGGAGAGTCAAATTCCTTCTCGTATTTACAAGGGATATTTTGCTTTGGATGCATAGCACCTTCAACAACCACAAATAACGACATAAACATACATAACAAGGTTAAAAATTTCGATAACATATGACTTCCTTTGAATAAATTAGACAATGCCGCTTTTTCAGCATCCTAGCAGCATTATGAAAAACAAGAAACAAAAAATCTGATATTAATTCGAATAAGCGAGTAGACATGTATGAATCGCGTGCTTCTTTGACTGCTACCGCAGCTCTGTTATTCAAACTATCCTAACCCCACGTTCCGCTAACGCTGCACGCGAGACGATTGCATAAGTGACAAGAAATTATTTTTTTATTTATGTTTACAAAAAAAGGCCTCACAATGTATTCTAAGTGTGATTTACAACAAAGAAACAAATGAGGCCAAATGTCTTTTAGGCATA
>JACCRY010000086.1 GCA_013813265.1 Parachlamydiaceae bacterium | reverse complement strand
AAAAGGAAATATATAGGGCATTAGGACTTTCTTCCTCAATTTTGAGGTCTAAAAAAACTATTGTATAAATTTAAAATGTAGTCAAGAATCTGCAAACTTCCTCACGGAAGCTGGTGAACTTGGGTTAACACAAAGCGAGACAGCTCCTACGGCCCCCCTATCGGGAATAATGTGTCATGGAACTGCCTCGCTTTGAGTTAAAAAAAATAAATTTCGTATATTTAGTTCAGTCTGCGTTTCTGTGACTATGAGGTAAAATGGACTTCACGTTCAAAAAAGTAGCATTTAGACATGACGATAGGACTAAATTCACCCTATCGTCAAAAAGAATTATCTGGAACCGGCTTTTTCTGTCCATTGAGCAATTTTCTCAAGGATGTTCTGGAATCCCTGAACTAATGAACTAGGCGCTTCGTTCTGATGATCTTCTGGGAGATTATCTGCGACTTTTTCCTCAACTTTTTTATCTGAATTAATTCTAGTTTTGATATCCATTATTATTTTTTTAACATCGCGCATATAAGTTTGAAAATCTTCTTTACCGCTTAACCACTCGCGGGCTTCACGATTCAAATTCTCTGAATCTTGCTCATTTAGGGCAGAATAAATATCTTTCAAATCTTGGAAACTTAAAGTCAATTGTTCTAAGTCTTCCTGAGTTTTCTCTCTAGAATCATTTTTATCTAAATCTTTAGAAAGGTTTTTTGCAGAATCCCGAATTTGTTGCATAATAGACATAATTTCATTATTTGCGCTCATAAGATACTCCTTAATTTTTGGGGAAATGATGGGTTATGGCTGGGACAGAAAAAATTCATTACAGTCTTATCTGTCCCGATAACTCTCAGTAACAGATTTTAATCTAGACTGTCAAATTATTTATTTTCACCGTGGCTTTTACGATACAATCATCACTTCGATGGAGAGTTCTAAGAAAAATTTGCCAATCATAGACTGTAAAACGATTAGCCCCTGCGTTGGCCCGCTGGCTTGGCCGATTACTCTTCATCAAATGCCCAAAAAAGTCTCCATATCCCGATTCAATATGAAAAGATAATGAAATCGCAACCTTTCCATCGGAAACTATCACTTCCTCTCCTAACCTAAATGTCGTTGCTAAAGCCTTATCTACGGTGATCGTTGTTCCAATTTCCTCATCAATAAAAAAACTGATTTCTTGATTCTTTTCGGAATGATCCACTTGAGCTGACTCTGAAAAGGAAAATAAAAGTTCAATTTGATTTCCAACTTGATTGAAATCAATTCGATCGCTAGTTCCACTTTGACAAATAAAGGAACGCAAGCGTTGAGATGTCCCCCAAAGAATTTTTAATGGTGAATAAGTTTTTTCCTGAACAGCAATAGCAGTATTTTCTTTTGCAATGAGACTATAGGCAATTTCTTTTTGTTTAACCATTTTCCAAGGAAGTCCATGTATCGCACCTTCTAACTCTAAGACCTCTACGAATTCAGGGATTTTTTCCTCAATTGGCTGAAGTAAGGCGGCTTGCAATTGGACAGGATGATCCTTAAAGCAACGTCGGCTATATTCTCCTGATAAATACCCCATAAAATAATCATACAGAGTGACTTGGGGTTCTGTACCATTTTGATATTCTTTCCATCCTGGCCCGCAATAAGCATTCAAATGACTATTCCATGTCCCCTTTAAGTGATCCAAAAATCCCTTTTCTGGACCTTCTTGGAGTGAAGGAGAGATCATTTGGTAGGCGATGATCAACTCAGAAAGCAGCGCAGGAGAATTCCAATAGGCTCTATCTCGATTTTTTAGCATCTCATGAAACAAAAGTGATCCTTTTTGCTCAATTTCCCCTTGATCGACTAAAGGACCCAAGCCCATCGCACAGGTCGCTATTTTTAATTGAATTTGATAAGGCACTTTGCGTTCCTGGACCGCCTTTAAGCAATATGTTTGCAAAAGAAGAAGCGACTTTTTCAAAGCTTGCTTAAGATCGGAGCCTATAACGTGGTGAAAACTTTTATAAATCCAATATAGGGGGGGTAATAAATAAGCACCCCACAAACTGTCTTTGCAAAAAGGATATTCATGCAAGTAAACAGGAAAATTCCCCTTACTCTCACCCTCAAGACATTGAAAATGCAGAAGTTGCTGCAAAAGCGTTTTCGCATCCGTAATGTTATCCGCCGTGCGGCTTCGCATTAAAGCAAGGACAAATAGCAAGTTTTCATAAGTAGGAATCGGGTGGTGCGATGTTTCATCCTGTAAAGTATAACAATAGTGAATATACCCTGTTTGAGGACTTTGCCAGCCCCTTCCACAGGTGATCGCAAGTTCTAAAAGCTGACGCATCGCGTCGCTCTGTGTTTTATAAACATGTTCCATTAGATTACCAATTTTAAGTTACAGCAAGGACATTCTATATAAGACGCACCCCACCGGCAACTTCTATATTTTGCCCTGTTATATAAGAGCTCTCTTTAGAAATTAAAAAAGCGACCACACGCGCTACTTCAGATAAGGTTCCAAGGCGCTGCATAGGAAGCATGTTGGGGTCTTTCGGCTTGTCGATCGTATTTTCTAGCATTCCCGGAGAAACCATATTAATTCTAACACCCATAGGAGCAAATTCTTTAGCAAGGGCACGAGTCGTCATCCACAAGGCTAATTTTGAAGCTGTAAAGGCTGTAGAGTAAATGTCCGCAGGCACGTGATTAATACCGGCTACTCCAATATGAGTAATACTGCCTTGATGCTCTTTTAGACTAGGTAAAAGAGCTCGTATTAGAGCTATAGGAGCATGCAAATTTGTCTGAAAAAGTTCTAACCATTCAGCATTACTTGTGACCAATGGAGCTTGAACTCTATAATTACCGACACAATTAATCAGATTTTCAATGTGTGGAAATTTCGCTGACAGTTTTTCAATGAATAAGTCGACAGATTCACTTGAGCTAAAGTCTCCTTGAACACATTCGGCATTTCTTCCCTTTTGACGACAAAGATCTCTAATAGCAAATGCTTCTTGGCTGCTTGTATGATAATGAATCAGTAAAGAAAGACCTTCTTCAGCTAAAGTTTCACATATTTTAGCTCCGAGCCCCTTTGCTCCCCCTGTAACTAATGTCCATTGTTTTTGAGTTCTCATGCTTGAAACCTAAAAAATGCGATTAAAATGCTCCGCAAAAACATTCTATTGATCCATAGTAACTTGCAAAATTGCCCGTCTACTCTCGAGTATGCCAGGCAATTTTGCAAATCACTCTGAATAAATATATTGCATTTGCGGAGCAATTTAATCGCCGTTTTTAGGTTTAATATAATGTTCTCTTTCATAAAAACCTATAACATTTTACACTCGGGAAAAAAGGATTTTACATGCACAGTTTACCTCGCAAACCATTCCCCGTCAAAGCCTTTCTAGGGGTTTTTTTTCTTCTATTCTTGCTTTTAAGTTGTATTTTGAATGCTGAGGAACCAACTACAACCGAAGCACCAATGAAAGAGACCACACCTACACCCGCTCAGCCAGACCCGTTTCCCTTCCCGCCTGATGCTGAGAAAGTTGTAGATGAAGAAACAGATCATTTTTTTAGCCAATTTATTAAGATGCTTGGAACTTTAGGGCTTCTTCTTGCGGTGATGATTTTTTCAAGTTGGGTCCTTAAAGGAATGTTGAATAAACAAAAGCAAAAAATTATCTCTTCCGACTCAATAAGGGTGTTAGAGCGCTGCCAACTTTCTCTCCATGGATTTATATATCTCATCGAAGTTGATAATAAAACTTTGCTTGTTGGCGAATCAGCTCAAAGCATTACGTTACTTACAAATTTGTCAGAGAGCCCTGAGAATAGAGTGTAATGAAAATAGGGTGTAATGCAAAGAAGCAAGAGTTGAGAGTTTACCGCAAAGCCCCAGAGAACGCAGAGGAGACAGCAGAAAGCAAGGGTTAGGAAAATAAAGCCAACCAGCTAAAGCAAATTTGGTTTAAATTTATTTAATTGGAGATTTTAGAAAAGTAGCCAAAAAATTAAACCAAATTTGCTTTAAGCTATACCTTCAGGGGGCCTGACCTCTGCTTCTTGCTGATCTCTGCGCTTCCTCTTCCACTACTTTGTGGATTTTTCTCAAGATTGGTTGTGTTAATGTCTAATGTAATGGGGTCATAAGCGCGCAAGCCTTATGACGATAGTAAAGCAGTGTGCTAGATTGATTTTTATTAACACAAAGAAGAGCAAAAGACACAAAGGCACAGAGATTATTTTGAACGAAATTTGTTAAAAATCATAAAAAAGCAAGACGCATCTTAGACCTCGTGGATAATATTTTTACTTTTGAGCAACATCAATTTTAAAGAAAAGGATTTGCCCCTTTGTAAATGGCCTTTTTCATGAATCCAATAATTTCTTTGCGCCTTTGCGCCTTTTGTTGCTCCTATGTGTTAAAACAAATCAATCTGGTACATTGTATATTGTTCATATTATATGTTCTTTTAACTCACAAAAGTTCAGTCTGCCTCTCTGCGAGGCTGTGAAAAAATTGGAAAGATGCTTCAGTTGGCTGAAAAGTTGCATCTGACGCACTTCTCTTCTCGGTCGTAGCTATAGCTACGACGTCGTCAAGAATTACATCAGCTGCAACTTT
>JACCRY010000085.1 GCA_013813265.1 Parachlamydiaceae bacterium | reverse complement strand
AAAGGAAATATATAGGGCATTAGGACTTTCTTCCTCAATTTTGAGGTCTAAAAAAACTATTGTATAAATTTAAAATGTAGTCAAGAATCTGCAAACTTCCTCACGGAAGCTGGTGAACTTGGGTTAGTTGATCGCCTGTAAAAGTGACCTGACTGGCTCTTCGTAGATGGAACCGGCCACTTTTAAAATGTTTCCCGTGGAAACAATACGCTGAGGCAACTCTCTCCCCTTGGGAATACAACATAAAGCGCCGAAACCACAAGAAAGAAAGGAAAGAGATTTTTCTGAAGAATTTAACTTTAAACAGCAAAGTCCAAAAGGTGCACTACAGTATCTCCCAGGAGCTGTTCATTAAGCAAAGATGCGCGCTCTTTCAAAGAAATATCCTTTATTAAAAAGCCCTTGGGCATTGAGCGTACGACAGCACTAAAAAGAACGCCTTCTGCATCTCGCCCTTCTGATTGACCTTATACAACGGCAAAAATAGAAGGATCCAGCTGCAAAAAATCAAAATAGCCGCCTATCGGTATATTGATGACATAGCAGCAATTCCGACCTCAAAGTTAGCCCACACAGGAGCAGCAAGAGGATGTAACATTTTTTTGGCTTTTAAAAGACTGTCAAAAAAGTTTTTCGTACGATCTCCACCCCCCTTCTTTCATTTTCTAGCGCATCATATAATTACTTAGATCCCCGATGAGGTCTACAATATCCTGGTAAGGATCTCGAGGTCTGGCTGAAGAGTTTTAGCTAAAATCTTTTGCAAGCCCTTTGGCATTAATGCAAGATGCACATGTCCATGCCTAAGCCTTCTTAGTAATAGCTCACAAGCAATAATACCTAAGGAATGTATATCTAAAGGATAATGAAACCGTCTCGGATGGGCCTTAATTTGTAAGCCAGGGGTGAGCGATGAGCGTACCCTTAAAAAGTCCCCCCTCCAACTAAGCCCCGAGGACGACATAATAGGTCTTAGCCTTAAGACAAATTCCTTTAGTTAACGGCATTGGGCGTGTGCTCATTGTAAGTTGTGATTAAAACAAAGTCGCGAATGTGGCGTAGAATGGAGCGTATGAATCAGACAGCGAAAATAAGCTCGGTAGATTTTTTTTTTAAAATTAATTTTCCTTCTTTTGGCTTTCCATAATAAACAATAGGTAGCTGCACATTTCCATTTTATAATAGAAAAAGTAAAAGAACAATTTCCGAATAAAGCATAATAAATATTTAAATCCTCTATTGCACTTCAATCATTCATTTGCTATAATGTTCATATAAATCTCTGATGCTTAAAAAGCAACAGAAATTCAAGCACTTATAACATTTATTATTATAATGAGGAATTAAATGAACACAAACAGCATAACTCACTTTATAAACGACAATTATACGATCGTTTATAGAGGAGAGGAAGTTGACGAAAGTGACCTTTCGACCGCAAATGAGTTTTTAATAGCCGACAATCATGGATCCTCTGGCCACAACGCTTTAAACTCACTTTTCATAAATACCTTTGCAGAAGAAGGTGATGTTGCAATGATTGAAGCTATTGCGTCTATGGAAGAGGTTCAGGCAGGCGATGCTCTCCAATCAGTGTGGCTTAACACAAAAGCAACAGTTGTTGGATGGGATATAGGGAAAGTTGGCGAAGTTGCGCGATCCTCCCTCTTTCAAGAGTCGGGAGATATTGAAATCAGAAATCAGATCTTGCTAAGACAGTTTTTAGACCAAGAATTTAAGGGAAACAAGGAAGAAATTTTTAAGGAATTAGTAGAAACTATAAGCAAATCTATCGAAGTTTATAGAAAAATAAAAGAAACGGGCGCTCTAAAAGACATGGAAATTTTCCTTAAATTTTGGCCGGATCGAATCAAATCAATGAAAAGCTCCATGGATAAAGGAAAGGATGTTTATAAACGGACCTTTCTTATTGCAGGCCAATACCATCTTAAGAATAATATGGAAGATCAACGATTCTCACTTGAAGAATTCTATGATTTTTTAAAAGGTAGAAAAGTTGTCATCCTATTTCCAAAGAACCAAACTGTTAAAGAGATGGGTAAAGAAGTAGAAAAAATAGTGATGGGCATTCAATTCAAAATCCTCTTCGGAGGACGTTAAGACAATTCATTGTTGCATCCTTTCTCATCACTGCCCCATCCTGCCTTATCCTATAATTTAAAAATTGCAAATGCTTTGAAACATGTGAGATTTTTTTCATGATAAAAAATGGAACGGGATGGGGCAGGATCTATTATAGATGGTTGTTCTTAGAATTGTTATTGAATTTAATGCAGGGGCACAACATCGGATCAGATGTTGATTTGAAACATAATTGTCACAGATGTAATGTCAAATTTGGTCCTTTGAACAGAGGATGCAATAAGCTTTCTTTGCAGGCCGAAGGCCTTCCTTATTTTGCTGAAGGCATCGCCCCAGTAAGTTGTATAGGTTTATTGATTGTTTATTGCTGATTTTTTTTTCACACAACAAGAATTTGTTGCCTGGTTAAATATAATTGAAATATCGTTCAAGTGGGAAAGCAAGATACACTGAATCCCAGCCATTCCTCTCTTATACTCTTGACATTCAAACCAATTGAGAAAGAAATGTCTTCGCTGGAACAACCACCGGTTTAGTATATTCAAAACAATAATCTTTTCAAACTCCGCATCCAACAAAACTTGAAAAGCATGGATTGCTTGAATTTGTTTTTGAAAATACCCTAAAGATGGACTTAAATATCCTTTAGAGCTCTTCACTTCTACCAGAAACCATGGGATTTCATTTTTTGTAACTAGAAAATCGACTGCTCTTTTCTCCTTGTCACGCAAAAAAAAATCATAGACGCCCATTCCTCTATCGGTCCAATAGTGACATGCTTTAAGGAGATGAGCGGCTATAAAATTTTCAGCCCTAGCTCCGGAATTTTCGATAAGCGACCAATCCCATAAATAGATTTTAGGCTCTTTCAGAAGTGAACGGGTAACATTTTTCGACCAAGGTTGAATCAAAAAACAATAATACAATTGATTTAAAGCTCCTGCCCAACGCTAATAGTTTCAGAAGAAATACGGATCTTATTTGCAAAACTTGTGTAATTCGTTAAAGAGCCAGCTTGCTGTTTTAAATAAAGAGCAAGAAGTTCCATCTGCTTGATTTCATGAATTCGCGTCGTATCTCGAACATCTTCATAGAATAGCTGCCATCAAAAACAAGTAGTGGAGGATTTTTCCCATCATTTGCTCAAATAGGGCATGAATTTTGTCTAAAGATTGAAATTTCCATAATAGGCATATCCAAAAGGAGAATCTTCCTTTGGAAAACCACGAAGGTCTCTGATATTTTCGGTTAAATTTGACAAGGAAATAAGATAAATTTTTTGTTGTGACTTGTCGATGGGATCGCTACAATCTTGGGAATCAATAAAAAAAACATAGGCCTTATCTTCAACTTTCTTTGCACCCACAAGTAAAACTGTATGTGCTAAATAAGTCGGAGGGATGCGTTCAGCACCAGGACGCCATGCATAGACATCTCGACCAGAATATTTTTGCTTCATGATAAATGGAGCATCTTTATAGAATAGTTTTCCTAAATATCCTGCCACACATAAAGGACCATTTTCTTTTAACTCCCCAATTAAAGTATTGACTCCTTTATTTGGTGCCCAACAAGATTTTTTAAGCCCGCAAGCTGTTGCACTAACATTACGCACAAAGTTATTAAGAAAAGTTGATTTATGGATAATACTACATTTTGCCCAAGTAACATCTTTTAATTCAGGCGTTATGCTTTTTATTTCATTATTGTAAAGCACTTTAGGATTTATGCCGAACTGCTTTAGAAAATCTTCGTTGATTTCGTTTCGTTTTCCGTATGTTTGATGGAGCAAAAATTCGTGTAAATTTTTATGTTTGTTTTGATGTGCAAATCCATGTAATCTCCAATCAAATTTTTTGAGTTATTGTTTTTAAATAGTACAATCTAATGCTCTTCACGAGATTTTTAATAAAATTATAAAAGTATATAATTTTTAATCAATTAGAATAAGCCTCCCCTTCCTAAATTGGCGTTGATTAGGGAAGAAGGGGCAGACTTAAGTCAAAAGTTTTTATCCAATAATGTGAGGGTTTGGAAAATTAAAGTTATTTTCCATTGCAACCTTTAAAATTTCTACGAAAGCCTGCGATCTAAAACTACCACGACTAACATGTATAATTTCCTCCACCGTTTTTCTAGCTTGAATTAGATTACGTAAAGCCTTAACCTTTGCGATTTTGACGAATACAATCATCTGATCCTCCCAGTAATCATTTTTCTGTGCAGTTTGTTTAGCTTGATCTGGATCAAATTGCGCTTCACCTCTCACTATCTCTAGAAAATCTTCCGAACTTTGAGCACTTTGTTTAGCTTGAGTTAAGTCATGTTGAGGATTAATTTGTGCGTTTTTAAGAAGAGAGGAAAAGCTTCCCGCGAATTGTTTAACTAGGGTCAGGTCATGTTCAGGATCAAGACTTTCGATTTCGAGAAGAGCTTCAATATTTGTTGCTTTTTCTTTAGCTTAAGTTACATTATACAAAGCCTCAATCTGTGCAATTTGGACGAATGCAAGCACTCTCATCATAACATTTGAATATTTGACGCAGCTAGCTTTGCTAAGAGTTCGCTTAGACCTCTTTATGCTCAATAACAATCACTGATGAAGTCTGTGGGGCTGTAGCTTTGAGCTTCCGCATGATTGCTTCAGCTTTTTGTCGTGGAGAACTTCCTTTCTGTTCTAGAGCCTCCTGAATAAGGACTTTTTCCATTTCAGCCGTACAATTCCCCCCCCCATAGACTAACAACTGATCGCCTGGTAAAAAAGGAGTGACTTCCACTTCGTAGGTAGCATCCTTCGCCTTTAAAACACTTCCCGTGCAAATAATACGATGAGGCATTTCTGTCCCGTGGGAAATGTGCCATAAAGCTCCATAGCCGCAAGAAAGAAAGTAAAAAGTCTTTTCTAAAGGACATAACTTTAAGCAACAAAAACCAAAAGGCATGCTATGGATATCTTGGAGAAGCTTTTCGTTAAGTAAAGAAGCGAATTCAGTTAAAGAGATATCTTTTGTCAAAAAAGCCCTTACCAAGGAGCGTACGGCTGCACTAAAAAGAACACCTTCAGCATCGTACCCTTCCGACTGACCTAATGCGATCGCAAAAATAGAAGGATCCAACTGCAAAAAATCAAAATAACTGCCTATTGGTATATTAATAGCATTAGCAGCAATACCAACTTCTAGATTAGTCCAAACTGGTGCCACAAGAGGATACAACATTTTTTTGGCCTTTAACAGACTTTCAAAAAATTCTGTCGTACGATCTCCACCCCTTCTTTCATTTTCTAGTGCATCTGAATTCATATAATTGCTTAGATCCCCGATGAAGTCTACAATATCCTGATAACGATCTCGAGGATCCGGCTGAAGTGATTTAGCTAGAATCTTTTGCAAGCCCTTAGGCATTAATGCAAGATGCACATGCCCGTGACTCAGCCGTCCTAGCAATAACTCATATGCAATAATTCCTAAGGAGTATATATCAGAAGGATACGAAACAGTCTCCGGATTTTCACGTTGCTCAGGACTCATGTAGATAGGTGTTCCAACCGTTCGTTGAGAAATTGCAGATTGCTCCTCATCCTTGACTGCATGCAACAGCTGCGCAATGCCGAAATCAATGATCTTGATTACACCCTCATCCGTAACAAGAATATTTTCAAGTTTTAAATCACGATGAATGATGCCTTGTGTGTGCAAATGACATACGCCATAAGCGATATCGAGAATCATTTCAAGCGCACGCCTGAGTGAAAGTGGATTGTTTAAGATGCATTGCCTTAGAGATCCACCTAGAATGAACTCCATAACAATATAAAAACCCCCTTCCCAAGTACCGTGAGAATACATTTTGACAATATTTGGATGATCGACATAAGAAAGGATTTCTGCCTCACGCAAAAATCGTTCGACAATGTCAGGATAGTAGACATACTTGGGGAGCAAAATCTTGACAGCTACTTCCGATTGAGTTTTTAAATCAGTAGCTAAATAGAGCCTACTCATACCGCCACCCGGCAATAGGCTTTCAATTTTAAATTGTCCTATCACATGGGGAATTTCTAAGGACTCTGGAGTATAACTTTCCTTGGACTGTGGAAGAGGCTCTGTGTTTTGCTGGTCGTCCACCTTTTAATCCTCTATTACACTGGATAATTTTATTGCATCTTTACAGATGGAATTTGCAAAACTTGAAAAAACAGCCTTTTGGATCTTTCCAAATGAAAGCAGAAAACATAAAAAGTTAACCCTTAGGGGTTTAACTTTTTATGTTTTCTGCTTTCATTTGGAAAATCTCTCAAAATTCTGTTTTTTCGAGTATTACAACTCCCTCTACAGTGTATTAAACTTTGTCGAAAATGCGAACTCCTAAAGAGTCTCCTATTTTTAAGAGCTCTCCTTTCCCGATCACATTCCCGTTTACAACCAAATCTACCCCATTTTCAGGATGAATATTTAGGTCTAAAAGATTACCCGGCTCTAACGCCATTAGCTTGCCCACAGATATTTGCAAACGACCAACTTCGATGACTACAGTTAAAGGGATGTCCTGAAGATTGATCGGTTTAGCTGCAGCAATACTTTTAAGTTTACCCTCATCAGTTTCAAGTGCTTTATCTTCACTCTCCTCTAGCGGAGCTTCATCAACATCTTTGAAAGCCTCTTTAACTTTAACTGGAGTTTGAACAGCTTCAGTTTTTGTTTCCTCTATATCCGTGAAATCATCATCAAACTCAGAGAATTCATCATCGAATGTGTCGCCCAAAGGAGCCTCCTTTTGGAGTTGTGGAGTTATATTAGTAGAAATTTCATGGAAGAATGGAGATTCTAAGATTTTTACATTTCCATCTTTAATTTTAGCACGATATAGAGGCTTTCCATCTAAGGTGAGTATGACACGCCCCTTTTCACCCTCATTTTCTAAGGTGCATTGGTCAAGCAGAAGGAAGTCGCCCGAGGATGCTTCCATCCATTCCTTCTTACTTAAAGTCACATGGCCCGCTTCTAAATGCACAATAACTTGGATTTTTTCACTCACATCCTCTGGCAATAAAACTTTTAATGTGTGTTCCGTAAAGCGTTCTTTCCAAGAGTGAGTTAATTCGTCAGAAAGAATCATTCGTGCTGTGAAAGTAATTCCACCTGCCTCAAAGGCAATATCTTGACAAAGGCTCGATGTAGATGGAAGATCTGTTTTCTCTAAAAGATGAGGTAGCACACCATTTGCATAGTTCAGCTTTGTGAAAATATTAAAAACCTCAAGAGCCATAAATTGGTAAAATCCCTGTCTATAATCTGGATCCATCATTGCTATGGAATTGGGATCATGAGCTAATAGTAAATTCATCAAACGATCAACTTCTCCGTCAGACATGATAAAACATAGATCTCCGGAAAGCGAAGCTAGTTCTACAAACAGCGGAAGTACTTTTCCACCAAATCCCTCATAAAGTTCATCAGGTAAACGTCTTTTCCAAAGAGAAGGTTTTAATACAAAACTTTCGAGCTGGAACATTTTTGCAAAAAATGTTCCAAGCTGATCCCATGGGAATGGAGGCGGTGAACCGAGAGGGGCCTCTTCTTCAAGAAGTGAAAGCGGGACTTGGCGTAGCCACTCATAAGGAACAGCAATTGTCATATGTGTCGACTGGTAAAAATTATAAGTTATGCTCTGGGTATTATTCGTACTTCTCGCATTCAAATTGTCTGTTGGACGAAGCCAAAGCCCCGGGGTAATGGCTTAAAAGTGATCCCATATGTACATATTGGGTCACTTTGAAGCGTTCAACCGCGGGAGCTTTGGCGCCGCCCAGCCAGGCAATTTAAATGCGATGACGCACTAAGCCCAAAACTCATTTATACCCTATTTTGATTTATTGAAGGCAAGAAAAAAAAGATAAATGACTAGAAAATGGACTTTAGATAAACTTATCGATGCTTTCTCAGCTCTTCACTGACATGGATATTTCCAATCGCACTTTCGGCAATCAATTTATATTGACTTTTATGCTTTTTTTGCTAGCCTTAGGTTTTATTCGTTAAACCGCTAAAGGCTTATACACTATGCTAAGGAAACTTCTCGACTATCAGCTGTCATTGACAGAAAAAGGAAAGCCGCTTCATAAACTTCATCCTTTAGTTTCAGCTGCAGATACCTTCCTATATGAAACCCCAGAATCAACATCTAAAGGTCCCCATATACGAGATGCAGTTGATGTTAAACGCTGGATGTTAATCGTGGTCATTGCCCTGCTTCCCTGTATCCTTATGGCAATTTGGAATACAGGTATGCAAAGTTTTGTATACGGAAGCGGAAACTACAAACTCCTCGATGAGTACTTTGCAAGTTCAAATTCCTGGCAAGGATATTGGGATTTTGCCATTAAAGATAATCGCTATTTATCAATTATTCGACTAGGACTCATTGCTTTCCTACCAGTCACCTTAATTTCTTATGTTGTGGGGGGGATTTGGGAAGCCCTCTTTGCCGTATTTCGCGGACATGAAATTTCTGAAGGTTTTCTAGTGACAGGTATCCTCTATCCATTGATCCTCCCCTCAACTATCCCCTATTGGATGGTCGCTGTTGGAGTTTCCGCTGGTGTTGTCTTAGCCAAAGAAGTCTTTGGCGGTTCAGGAATGAACATTGTGAATCCCGCTTTAGCCTGCCGTGCATTCTTATTTTTTACCTTCCCGGGTAGAATGTCTGGAGACGTCTGGGCCGGAACAAATCCAACCGCGACGCGTCAAAGCTTAGTCTTGATGAACCAAGAAGCCAATCGCACTGCCATTGACAGTTTTTCTCAGGCAACCCCCCTGGCCCTTTTCAACGTCAAACAAGATATTAAACGTATCCATGTCGATGCTATCGCCACGAATAATTTAGGCGACAATGTTGAAACTTATGACATTATCCAAAAACAATTCACTCAGTGGAACAGTGCTGGATCTCATGACGCAACATTGGGACAGCTTTCCCAAGAGCAGCTCCAAAGCCTAGTAACCTCTCCTCTAGCAGAAGGCGGATTAGGTCTTTCTCCGGGTTATTATGAAGATGCCTATGCATTTTCTTCACTGAATTATGGAATGGGCCATAATGGCGATTGGAATTTTCTCTGGGGAGATCGCCTTGGCTCCATGGGTGAAACTTCAGTGATTGCTTGCCTCATCGGAGCATTGATCCTCATATGGACCGGTGTGGGATCTTGGCGTACTATGGTTTCAATGGCCCTTGGCGCATATCTTACTGCACTTCTCTTTCAATTCGGCTCATCTTACTTTGGAGCAGACCATGGAGCTTGGGTGCCTGCACAATTTGGATTCCCAGCCTATAAGCATCTAATACTTGGAGGAATGGCCTTTGGAATCGTATTTATGGCTACAGATCCCGTTTCTTCACCAAGCATGAATCTGGCTAGGTGGATGTATGGCATATTCTGCGGTGTCATCACGGTCATTATCCGGGTTATTAATCCTGCATATCCAGAAGGAGTCATGTTAGCAATTCTTATGGGAAATGTTTTCGCCCCTCTATTCGACCACTATGCTGCCCAAATCTTTCGAAATAGGAGAGCTTCACGTGTCAGAACAGCCACCTAGTACCTCTACAAGCAACCGCAGCACTATCATATTTATGATTGTATTGAGTTTCACATGCGCCATGATTTTGTCACTTCTTGCCAGTGCTCTAGCTATTCCCAAGGCACGGGCCAAAGAACTTGACCGAAGTAAACAAATGATGATTGCTGCAAAACTCCTCGATCACTCAGGCCATTTTCTTACGAAAGATGAGAAGGGAAATTACATTCCGGCAAAATTTGAAAAGGATGGTCTTTTAGTACCAGGTTCTGTGAATGATATTGCAACCGAAAAGGAAATGCTTGCGATCTACAACAAACGGCTGAAGCCACTTCTGACAAATGACAAAGGCGAACTCATTACCTTTCAGGAAGCAAAAATTGTTGAAGAAGACTACATCAAAAACTTCAAGAAAACAGGCTTTTATAAACAATCCTACAAGCTTCTCTACAAAGTTTTGCCTAATGAAACTGATGAAAAGGCAAAAGATAGAGTTGAAGGATGGGTAATTCCAATAAATGGCCTAGGCCTTTGGGATGCCATCTATGGGTACTTAGCCATCAAACCTGATGTAGTAACAGTTACCGGTATAACTTGGTATGATCAAAAAGAAACCCCCGGTTTAGGAGCGAATATTGCTGATGCGCCATGGCAAGCACTTTTCCCCGGGAAAAAAATTTTTCAGGAAAACTCAAATGGTGTAATTGACTTCAAATCTGCTCCTCTAGGAATTACTGTAGTCCGGGGGAAAGTCTCAGAGGTCTATGGTAACTCTCCTAAATCAAAAAGTGCTGTTGATGGCATGGCTGGAGCGACATTGACGGGCAATGGTGTAACAGATGCCTATAGAGATGTTTTGACAGCCTATCGTCCATTTTTGATGCGTGTTCAATCAGAAAATAAAACCAAGAACCAAGAAAACTCAGTTGCACAAAAGGTGGATAGATGAGCGAACAAGCAAAAGCTCCAGTACTTCCTTATCTGACAAATCAGCTTTGGGGCGGAAATCAGGTTATAGTTGCTGTTTTAGGAATTTGTTCTGCATTAGGGGTCACGAATCGTTTGTCCGTGGCAATTACCATGGGGCTTTCCGTATCTTTTGTAACATCATTCTCATCATTTTTTGTATCGCTGCTTCGTAAAGTGACTCCTGACAGTGTCCGAATGATCACACAGCTTGCCATAATTTCGGTTTTTGTCATCATAATCGATCAATTTCTACAAGCCTATTTTTTCGGCATTTCGAAGGTCATGAGCGTCTTTGTTGGGCTCATTATTACAAATTGCATTGTAATGGGAAGAGCTGAAGGAATGGCTAAAAACGTTTCACCCATTCCGGCATTTCTTGATGGCCTTGGCGCAGGACTTGGGTATGCTGCAGTTTTAATTTTAATTGGTGCCGCAAGAGAATTATTTGGCTTTGGCCAACTCCTAGGCTATCAAATAGTTCCATTAAGTTGGTACGCAACACCTGAATCACCTGATGGTTATGATAACTTTGCACTTATGGTCAGTCCTCCGGCAGCTTTTTTTCTCCTAGGTGGATTGATTTGGATTTTTAATATTATTAACAATAAGAAAAATAGGGTAGGGGCATGAATCTTTGGATGGGAAACTATGAACCAATAAATCTTTTTGGATTACTTATTCAAGCAATCTTCATTGAAAATTTTCTGCTGGCAAATTTTTTAGGTATGTGTACATATCTTGCCTGTTCAACTAAATTGAAGGTTGCCAATGGTTTAGGGGTTGCAGTAGTCTTTGTTCTGACAATCTCAGGTTTATTAAATTGGTTTGTGCATCGCTTTATAACCAGCGACGGAGCCTTAAGTTGGCTCTCAGTAGTTGGGATTGACGCATCGGCAATAGACCTTAACTTTCTTGAATTTTTGATCTTTATTTCGGTTATTGCGGGGTTTGTACAAATTCTTGAAATTGTCATTGAACGATTTTCTCCGGCCCTGTACCAGTCTCTAGGGCTTTATCTTCCACTCATTGCGGTTAATTGCGCAATTTTAGGAGCTTGCCTCTTTGCAGTGACCCGCGACTACCCTTTCTGGCCAAACTTAATCTATGTTTTTGGGTCCGCAGCAGGCTGGTGGCTTGCCATTGCGTTGATTGCGGCGATACGCGAAAAACTTGCCACATCGAACGTTGTTCCGGCTCTTCGTGGAATGGGCATTACGTTTATTATGACAGGGCTAATGGCCCTTTGTTTCCAAGGGTTCACTGGAATTAAGCTTGCCATTCCTACAGGTGCCAGTGACGAACACCCACAAGCTCTCGAAACGGATATGCCAACAGTTCCTGAGGCTGGTGTCTATTAACGCAAGAATAAAGTCATCTAAAGCTCTATGCCGCCCCTCTGGGGCTCAGACGATTTATAAGGGTGTTCTCGGGGTTCGCTAATCGCTCACCCCAGGCATGCATATTTAGGTCCATCCGGGCCTGAGTCATGGACTTACCCCTAGTAAAGTTCATATTGAATTAGGTTCGGATGGGCCTGAATATGTAGCCAGGGGGTGAGCGATTAGCAGACCTCTGGAGAGACTCCCACATCTTTCAAAGCCCCTGTTGGGGTGACGCATGACCTTAGCGTGTTGGAACCCCTACCATTACTTTAAGCTATCTACATTTAGAAAAAAGTTGAGTAATGTAGAATTTCCCATCTTTTGTGATTGAAACTCCAATTCCCGTTTCTTCAAAGTCTGCCAAGATGTTTTCACGATGTCCCTTGCTTTCCATCCAACCTTTAACAGCAACCATAACAGGATCTTTGTAACCAAAGCTGTAAGCAACATTTTCTCCAAATGAAGAAAGGTGAGCAAAATTCCGCATCTCCTTTGCCCTTTCATCAAATCCCTCATGTCCACAGGGACATTTGCCCATCGCCATGTTAAGACTATGCTCTCTTGCACAATCCGATAACTGGGGCCACATTTTTAAAGGACCCATCCCATGCTGTTGTCGGACTTTGTTGATCTGCTCATAGCAATATTTTTCAAAAGAAGGAATGTCTTTAGTTAAATAAACTTTCGACTTTGTATTAGCTGCAAAGGAATAATCAAAGGTAAAAGTTCCAAAGAGAGTCAGTGAAATAAGTAAAAGTTTTTTCATATTATCTTGAGAGTTGGTTAGGTTTAAATACGTTACTTGCACTCTACGCATGATGGCCCATTTTTTTCAACTCAAAAGTTCGTGATGTAGCAATCGACACTTTAAGAGACGCATGGAAATGATGCATGTCGACAAGTCGAGGGCGAACAAAGTGAGACCAGTCCTTCCAGTTTGACACCTCTATTTCTTGACGCATTTTTTGACCCTGTTTTCCAGGCTGAAGGCCTGAATGACTATTACGAATAGATCTGCCAGAAAGTGAAAAGCCATTGGCGTCTGGCCTGACGTTCTGACATTTGCCTCGCTGACATTTGCCTCGAATACTTTAAAAGTTATTCGTACAAGCAAATATCAGAATATCAGGGGTGACACCAATGGCATGTCCGTCATCACACTAATTCTTTAGTAATTTTCTGTCAGCCTCTACAGCCTGAAACTGACTCCACATACAGGCTAGGGCTATGACAAGTCAGGCCTTTCAACGGGAAAACAGGAGTAAAGAGTGGTCAAGAAAAGATGTGTCCAAACTGAAAGGACAGGTCGTCGCATTCTAGAATTTATTAATTTCCCGCAACGCAAATAAAGAACCACTTTAATAAAACTAAACCAACTCAATAACATGCTTTTCAAGGATACGAATAAATTCCATTTCTCCTGCTTGAAGCGCATTATGTGTAGCTAATTGAACTTTGTCTTTTACATCATCAGTGATAGGAGTTATTTCCCAGTTCTCCCCAATATGAGAAAGAAAGGTACGAAAAGTGTTACATGGAACACGACTGTCATCATAAAGCACATTAAAAGATAATAGATTGACCATATCTTCCGATGTTAACGACTTGAAATTATGTAAAGTCTTTTCTATATTTAATGCTGGTGAACTTTCCATTGAAAATTGCTCTCCCTTAGTGTTCACCATATACTTAAGAACACAGAGTTCTTCTTTTACAGGATAAACTAGATTTCCCCCTCCTTGGAACATGGCTCGACTCGGGATCCAAATATGGTGTTCGCTCCATAAACGGCCTATCATACACACGCCTTGATGAAATAATTTTCCCATAAATTTTTTGGCTTCAAGAGGGTTTTTACCTATATAACCACACGTCTTTGCATACGTAACCATCCTCGTTGAACCTAAGCTAAGTGCGTTGCGATTCACCTGACTAAATTTACATAAAGTCGCTATATCAACACGTTCCAATATCTCCATAATATTATCATCGGCAAGAGGCGTTGGCAATGCTCTTGGTGGTTCAAGCAAATGTTCAATTTGTGACAATGTTGCTTCAATTTTTTCACGTTCGCTTTGAAAGCGATACGTTTCGCTAAAAAAAGAAAAAATCATATTTGCAGCAGAATAGATTTTCTCGATTACCCAATGCAATGCCTTCATACCAACTGATAGCTGCTCATATTTATTGTCGTATCCTTCTATAATTTGCTTAACACGAGCTTCTAAGTCTTCCTCGTGCTTATCTTGGTTAAGCGGAATGTAAGGGACATGATTTTTTAGAAGATCCTCGATATTTTTGAGGGTAGTTAATGCAGATCCCTTTTGAAAAGGCTTCTCTTCAAGTTCGTAAAAATAAAATGACTCATTTTCACCTTCAATATTTATATGCAATCTATTAAGATTTAATGAGTCCATAAAATATTTCTTAAGTTTTCAAAGGTTATTTTAATTTAATTAAGATCTCACTTGAGAACATAAAAAACCATAACACACAATATAATTTTTTGCAAGTGGTTTGTATCCACCAAAAAGTAAATTTTTTATATTACCTCTCATTCTTTTTCTTCTCAATGTCTTCAGCCCTGAAAACAGTTCAATGTCATTTTCTTAAACATAATTTCTCTCTTGCAGTAATTTCAACAAAACCATAAAATATCTCTGATAAATGTTATTACCTTAAGGAAAAAAAATGCAATCAATAACTAACGAATTGTCAATTCAAAATTCTCATGAAGAATGTTCACTCTGTCACCTAAAACAAAACAAAGAAAAAAATGAGGTTATTGAAATAAATGGTAATAAAAATTCTATGACTATAACAATTGCAGCCGAAAGATTTCCTTGCATACGAGAAAAGATTTTTGCACTAAGCAATAAAAATCATTTACCTAAATTAACATCTCTTACAATGAAAAGAGGAAAAAGTTATTGTCCGAATTTAGATAATCTCTTGAGACTCTGTTTTTTATCAACAATTATAGAAAAAAGTGATAAAATCCCCGTTACAAATGCAGAGCATATCATTTTCAAAGAAAGTCGGAACGCCAATACCAAAACAAGAAGATGGCTTGGTCGAGCTGGAATAACCACTTATGCCCTATTAGCAGCTTCAAGCGGTGCTATAAATTTTTTAGGTTATGCCCAAATTGCGCGTGTAACAAATGAAACTGCTACAAATGGAACGGCGAGTCATTCAGACAGTATAAATAAAGCTTTTACGACGACATTGATTTGCGCCAGCGCTATAGGTTTGGGAGTTCTGACAAATTGGGCCGGTATCTGGTGGACCGGCAGGAACCCGGATGTTTCAAGTATTAAAGCAAACTTGCAACAAAACCGCATACGCCTTCTACAGCACGAATATTTAAATCTAGCCTTTGAATTAATCAATCTTTATTGCAATGAAAGGGATCGATTGCTCGCTAAAGAGATGTCTAAAGAAATTAATGTTAGATTGATTGAAAAAATTCTTAATGAAAAAACCTATGACAAAGACGCATCTGAGTTAATCGGTCTGGTAGATCTTGAAGCTGTGATCGAATATATTAAATCGGAAGGCCAACTGTTACCTCAAAATGCCATCTTAAGGTCTCATATTGCATGTGCAGAAAAGGGAATTTTCATCTAACAAAAGAGTCTCAAAGGACAGGCCCCGTCTCTTTTCTCCAGATGCGGCCATCCACACAAGTAGAAAAAATTCCAGCTATAGAATATTCTGCATGGACCATGTAGTCGCCGTTATCTTGGAGCTCATACACCTCAAAACCTTCTATACTGCCGGTTCCATGAAATTCCCATGAAATCATCTTGGGATCAATAATACCTTTACCTGTGACGATTCCTGCAGGAGCACTTTCTAAATCAATTTTAAATTCGCTTTCAGTGACGTCATAGACCTTCAAGCTATTTAGGATTTGTTCATCGACTCCCTGCAATTCAACACGTTGATTGCAATACATTTCACCCTCTGCCTCAGGCGTCAACATCCAGCTGGTGTAAAAACGAAGCAGTTCATCTGAATTGCTGAATGTGATTTTACCTGCCCCCACCCAGCGCCCAGGAACAAAGAGAAATTGATGGTGTGTCATTAAAACATAAACCTTCGGCTATAAATACTTTGTAAAATTCCAAGTGCCGTCATTGTCGATAAGATGGAAGATCCACCATAAGAGAAAAGAACCAAAGGGACCCCTGTAATCGGCAACAAGCCACACATCATACCAATATTAACAAGTATATGCATAGCTAAATATACCGTAATACCAGCGGATAGCAACCTCCCATAATGATTACTGGCAACAGCAGTCACTTGAAAACTAAAATATAGAAGAGCATAAAAAAGTCCTAGGACAAAAAGAGCCCCCAAAAGACCAAATTCCTCAACAAAGGCAGGAAAAATTGAATCTGTATATGCCTCTGGAAGCCATCCTCCCCCTGAATACTCACTATTTCTCCAACCTTTTCCGGCAACGCCTCCTATCGCAATTGCTGTTGCCGCTGCTTTTTGATGATGCGTATTTGGATCCAATCGGTCAAACTGATACTCTTTCAGTACTTTAATAGCGTGAGGTCGTATTTGTTCATGAGGAAGTATCCCAAGGAAAATTAATGCAATGATCCCTAGCAAAAAAAGGGCAATTCCACTCATTACCCGCATGACCCAAGGATGTAAATCTCCAAAATAACACATGACCCATGTGATAGGAAATAACACTAAAGCTGTCCCTAAGTCTGGCTGTTTGAGAATCAAAATAAAAGGAACGCCCACAATTAAGAGGGTAAAAAAAGTCGTAGAGAGCTCTTGAGCCCTTGTACGTCTCCGTTCAAGGAACCAGCTTAGTGCAATTACGACTACAAGCTTCGTGTATTCTGAAGGTTGAAAGTTCATTCCAATAAGTGGAAGTCGGTACCAACGATGAACACGCTGGATGGAATCCGTAAAAAAGAGTCCAGCCAATGCTACAATCATGAGAAGATAGAGCAGCCACGTCCATTCTCTAAGTTTATTATAGTCAAAACCTGCAAAAAAAATGAACACTCCAATGCCAAGAGCAATTCCTTTAATTTGATGGTTAACAGCAGCTGTAAAAAATGTCCCTTCTAATGCATCAGGAGATCCATCAGTGGTATAGGCAGCAATTGTAACAAGACTGACAAAGAGAAGAGCAAAAAGAAGGGGGATGATGCGCAAATCAATGCGTATTAAGTGGCTGTAGCTCCAGATCATATTGTGGGATACTCTTTAATAAGAAAGCAGTGTAGGTGAAATTGAAATACAAAACAAGAAATTCACTTAAATCTTTACGAAAATTGTTTTGACCCGGCACAGAATTCGGCGCTCATATCTTACATTAAGGAGATTTTGAATGGACAACACAAGCTCCACATTTTTATTTAATGATCTCCTTTTATTCCTTTAGTCATTGAGAAGGAGGCTTGTTAGATCTTTTCAACGCCTACTCGGAATCTAATCATACTATTCATGTATACTTTTAATCACGTGATTCTGTCGCCGACTACCGCGGCTCTGCTAATGTGTGTAGTTAACCATCGAGTAGGTGGGGCCCGAAGGCCCCGACCTCTCACAGAACCGTACGTACGGGTCCGTATACGGCTCTTCATGCTAACTTCACCCACTTTTCTGTGGAGAACCAGTGTTCCAGTCCGAGCT
>JACCRY010000067.1 GCA_013813265.1 Parachlamydiaceae bacterium | reverse complement strand
GTTATCTCTGAGCTTAATGCCCTCGCAGCGGCGATGAAGGATTCTATGCTTACGACTTACAATTAACTCTATAAATTTCAAGAAAAACTTAAATTTCAAAAAATTGTTCTGATTTCATGTGCCCTGGGGTAAATCCCTATTTTTTTGCACGAAGCTTCGATACCCATTCTTTTTCCAAGGATTCTTCTATAACGCGTTGACAGGCAGGTCTACCGGTTGGACCGAAGCAGTTTACATTTGTAGATGTTCGTAAAACAATGGCGATTCTCATGTTAGGCTCTGTTCGTAAAACGGTTGTTATTGGAATTTTCGGATTGCTTTACAAATCAATGAAAAGTTGTGCTAATAGATCTTAAGGCTACAAAAAGTGATGGCTACGCCTAACCGGCGTCAGTCATCACTTTTCTATATGTCTTTGCACCTTATGCCGCATGCGGCTATCATAAATAAGCGCTTGGTATTGAATGATTGTTTGATTACACCTAACATATTTCCTACACTCCTTCAAAAGAAAAAAAACTTTTTCTAAACCCCTGCGTAAACATTGAAAGATAGCTATTAAGCGTAATTAGCTCTCCATCGATACCCAATTCAGCTTTGGCAGCCTTCAGGGCTCGCAACTCCCGGGTTTCAGTATCACTGTTCTCTATATTCCAGGCAACTTGGAAGAGCAATTTTTCGCCGCGAGGGGATTGAACAAGGAAATCGACCTCGTACCTTTCCTGAGTGAGATAGTAGCTTACTGTATAGCCTCGTCGACGCAGGTCGAGGTAGACAACATTTTCAAAGAGGCGTCCCAAATCGCGTTCATAGTCAAGCGTTGTCGACCTGATAAGGCCAGGATCTATAGCGTAGAGCTTTTTTGGATTCGTCTGTGTTTTGCGGATAGAATTGCTAAAGAGAGGGACAGAAAATGCAAGATAAGCATCTTCAAGATGGGCAGTAAAGTCATGCAGTGCGTCTCGTGAAACGGCGATGCCCTGCTCTTTAAGAGTGTGGTAAAGTTTTGAAACTGAAAAAGGGCGAGCCACGTTGTGGAGCATGAGTTGAATAGTTGCTTTTAGTGCGACAAGATTATGAATCTGGTACCGCTCGGCAATATCTCGGTAGAGGGCCACTTGGAGATACTCTTGCAATGTATCGTGACGCTCATCTGCACTCATTCCAATGACGCCCGGAAACCCTCCATCGGAAAGGTAGTTTTGAAAAGCACGCGTCAGTTCCGCTCGTCTTCTGCCATCGTAGTATTGGCTCTTTTCAGTAATAGGTTGTGTCCGTAAGTATTCGCAAAAACTGAAAGGCCAAATCTCTACGGCAAGTGATCGACCTCTAAGACTTGTTGCAATTTCTTTGCTTAGTAGCTTGGACGAAGAGCCTGTAAGATAAAGTTCGATTTCCTTCGTATCATGTAACCGCCGAATAATTGCGGGCCACTCATCAACGCTCTGGATTTCATCAAAAAAAAGATAGCACTTTCGATCATAGTTTTCCGGAGAAAGTGTATAAAAAGCATCGATAAGCTGGGAGAGTTTTTGAGTGCCTAATGGGTAAAGACGATCGTCCTCACAGTTAAGATAAAAAATACAGTTTTGTTCTATCCCGCTAGCAATCAGTTCCTGGATCTTCTGATAGAGAAATGTTGTCTTTCCTGTCCGTCGCATTCCAATCGCAATTTTTATCGCCTTGGGGGCGTCAGGAAACCGCACATCACGCGGGATTAAATTGGTCATTTTACCGAGCTTATTAAAAAATTCACCTTGCAGTAAGTGAAGAAGTTCAGTTTGATCCAAGAAAACCTGCCTTTGTTTAATGTCAGTATGTCACAAATGTTGATTTACATTAAAGCAGATTTTCAAAAAAATCTGCCACCGTTGCGGTACTGATTATTTAAGAGCCTCCACTTGAGTAAGTGTCAAATTTCGAAGGCATAACCCCATTGAGAGGAAATGTGATGGGGTAAAAACCCACACCCGCTGAATTTCCTATCCTTTAGGGGGGAATTTCAATTTGTGATCAAGATCTTCCAATAAATTTCGAAGAAAGCGCTCTCTAAGGTTCCCCCCTGGTTTATTTATATTTTTCAGAACGAGAGAAAATTCGGCAAGATCTTGTATTGTAGTTACTGAGGAGGATATGCTGAAAAAATGGTCCGCGGCATTTGACCGCAGTCCAGTGTATTCAGAGCTAAAACCTTTTGCAAAAGAATTTTTTAACGTTGCAACTTCATTAGAATTCAAACCTGCAAGAAATCCTTCTGATTCAAAGATGAGTAGGAATCGAGAGTATTCTTCAGCTGATATTGATAGAGGTTGATGAGTTTTTGTAATGGTAGAAGGCACAAATTCTGCGTCAATGTAGCCTAATGGCCTTTTACGCGTTGGATCCCAAACAAACTGACCTCCATGTATGTCTGCAAAACCAAAAGAAGTTTTACCTGGATTATTAATAAAATTTTCAGTTGACGAAAGAAATTTATTACTTTCACTAATTTTTAAAGATTTGCTAACTTGACTCAAATGTTCCTGAGCTAATGCTAAACTATCATGTAGATTACCAATGGCAATATTAACTTTAAGAGTACTAGGATTTTGAGAAAATTTAATTCCTTTTTCTTGAAGTTCCCCTAAGGCTTTA
>JACCRY010000062.1 GCA_013813265.1 Parachlamydiaceae bacterium | reverse complement strand
CAAGGACACTCTTGAAGGATAGTAGGTCACGCAAGACTATGCGTGAGAGGATAAAGCTAAAAGAAAACTACTATCAGATGCAACCCGTTGATAATCAATATGTTGCTTAGCTTGATGCCTATGCGGCAGCCGGCGACAGAAGCACGTTTTAAAGAATACTAACTTGCTCCAGATGCCACTTTGTCAGCTTCTTCATCACTCAGCTTTAAAATCTGTATGGCTTGATACCGCAGAACAAGACTCCCTGAAACTTCATAGCCATATTTATTCGCAAGAATTGCAACATCTTTACAAGTCCTAGCGAGAAGAAGTTCAGACTGTAATCCATCATCATTTTTGACTCTAGCCAAAAATGTCTCAAGTTGTGGCTCATTCGCTGAATCTGTATAACCCCAGTGCATTAACTCATTTACCCAAAAACCAGCATTATCCAAATAACCATTACCGCCACGCCCCCATTGAGCACCCGTTTTAGCCTTTTCTCCTGACGCTACGGTTTCTAATTCATCTAAAGGTAACATTAACACTCTCCCCGCTTGTGCACGAAGAATCTGAGCGCCTATTATTTTAAAACCCAATCCTCTTGCAATATCAGCAACTTCAGCGACCTCGTTTGTCATATTCAATTGCATTTGTAAATCTGGGTCAGCAGTCACCTTCGCAAAAAAAGCATTCAGCTCTTTAGACATTTTTAACTCCTAGTATGGTGTAATGCTATAGATTTTGAGCTGCTTTGCGATATTTTGCAAATGTTAAACGATAGTTTCTATCATCATTTTCATTTTCAAGTTTTTCTTTTGGCGGAGCATACAGCGAAAGTAATTTAAGAAAAGTTGCGGATGAACTCATGTCACACTTGATAAGCCCATAATTTGGATCAAAAATATATCCAACATCCTTCATTTTTACAAATACTATTGAATGACCACCTGCTTCTGTACTAAAAGATATTTCATATGAACCTTCTTCAAGCGAAGATAAATTTTCTAAATGCTCTTTTGAACTTTCTCTATCAGTATAGAGACCTAAAGTCGAATTAACCGCACCCATTCCTTCAATATCTTTTTCATGATTATATAAACGGGCGATTGCTTCACGACTAAAATTATCTTTATATTTGTTTTGTATTCCAAAGGTAGTTTCCGACATTTTAAATTTCAGGTCTTGTAATGAGCTTAATGAAGGATTAACATTTTGAAAATCCTCATCAATAGGCTTAAATCTATTGATCAAACTATCAATTTGAATACTCATGAAAATATCGTCCATGTAAATAATATTTTTTTGCGTCGAATCTAAATCATTTTCCCGTTGCTCTAAAAATTCTGCAACATTTTTTTTAATCATCGGTAAATCATTAAGTGAGATCTTCACATCTTTGCTTACCGCTTCTTCATAGATAAGATTTGCAATAAAGGCACAAAATTGAGATCGATCATTTACAGAAGTAAATTCGTTAATTTCTAATTCTACCGATTTAAATTTTAATTCTTGATAAATTTCTTGGATTGCAGCTACTCTGGCCGGGACTCCCTGTTCAAGATCCTTGGCAAAGTGAATCAGCAATTCTTCAGTAAGATTATCTCCATTCACCATTTTTTCAATTAAATACATGCTTGCTGAAAAACAGACTCCATCTCGTTTTGCTGATTTAGGTTCAACCGGATCTTTAAAGTTATTTTCGAGTGCGACTTCTTCAAATCCAATCATAGCACTAAGATTATTCGACAATAATTGTCTTAATGTCAAATAGGCTTGCTTATCTTCTTCATTCTTCAAAATTTCCTTGGTAGCGATGTTTCGAGATGCCACTAAGAGTTTATCACCAAAAATTTTTTTATTAAAAATTGATTTAATGTCACATTCCCTATGAGTTACCCCTTTAGCTAGTTTGATCTCAGCTTTTTTCATGAGATTTTTATCCGAAAAAAGCCAGCTTTCTAACATCATGCCGTGTGCCTTAACCCAACATTTCTTCATTTTAAATGAGATAAGTTGAATTTCTAAAAAACCCCCAAAATTATGAGTCAATCTATTCACTAAATTACTTAGTTCCTTAAAAATACCACTCTCTGCTTTAGAGACCAGCCTTCCTAAATGGCTATTTTGATCCTTGCCAACTTCTTTAGAAAAAAAAGGATCCGTCGGGACACCATTTATAATTTGCCCAGTGTACTGAAAGACTTTATTACCTTGAGTAAAGACTAAATTTTCAATCATATAAGGTTTTCCCCGATTACGTAAAGAGGCCTCCAAAATTTTTAAATTATTTCCTTCATTCGTTGAAATTTTTGAAGAAACTGAATCGTAAATCTCGCAAGCACGTTGCATGCGTGAATCAGCAGATAAAGATGGAAAAAATTTAGATACGACTTTTCCCACTAAATATGAAACCCATTTTACTGAGCTCTGAGCTTTTAGCTCATTCTCATATGTGTCACTTTTTATTTTTAATAAAGCAATGTCCCGTAAATCAGGATATTCATTAGGCTTATCGAATTCATCCAAAAGTAACAGGATGTTTTCTCGCGCTTCGCTTGCCTTTATAGTAGGAGGATCTTCTTTAGTACAAAGTAAATTGGTTACTTCATCGTTGTAATCCTCGTCATCTACATTCCGATGGCTAGTGCGAATAAATATTTCATCAAGTCGTTCATCATTGCTAACATTTAAAAAATTTTTAGAATTGGAAATGATGTGATCTGAATAGTTCGTTAAATTCTGGTCTTTCTCTCTGATTCTAATATTATGAAGGTCCATATCACCCTCTTATAATTAATTATTTCCACAGATTCACTATTTATTGCTTCTATAACTAGTATAGCATCTATCCTATAAAACTAAATACTATGTACTATCTATAATAATAATTTCAATAAATTTAATACTACCTAGTCTTGATTTTTTATAATGGGAAGATGGAGATATTTTTGGAATGCTGAGACTTGTCTCAGCTTTGTTCTCTCTTGACTTGTCGAGAGCGCCCGACGCTGAAAGAAGCGCCGGACCGACTTGCATCAAATGTCAATCGACAAAAACAGGAAGTTGCGGCTTACTATATTCTAAGAAAAATTTAAATCCGAATACGCCTAGAGCAGCTTTTAGCCTGGAAACAGATTCAACTATGTAAATATCCTCCAAATAAATTTTGCTGAAAATTTGAAAAATTTTTATGACTAGGTCGTTAGGAATTTCTTCATTATCTCTCATTACAATAAGTGGAAAAGCTTTTTTCACTGCCCAATCAGGTAAAGTTTTGATAATGTGAGGGATAACAAAATTCACAAGTTCTAGGTGAGCTAGAGTTTCACTAACCACGGCTTTCGCAGTTGTAGCTAAATCGTTAGTGTAAGCGTAAGACTTTATAATAGCAGGGAATTTGGCTTCATGCCTGACTAGCAGTTCAACCAGCTTATGATTTCGCATAGATGCAGCAATCCATATAGCTGTAGCGCCTTGAAGTACCTCAAGATTATATAAACTACATACTCTGCGATTACATTCAGTAAAATACGTCCTTAATGTTTGCAGGTTGATATTTACACCTTTATTTTGGAGGATTATTTCTGCCATTTCGAATGCAACATCCGGATTTTCGAACGCACAAGCAAACATTAGAGGAGTAACACCTTCAATGCCTTCTAAGTTCACAAGTTCAGGCGCAATATTAAGTAACCCTTTTAAAAGTTCAACATTTCCCACCCGTATTGCTGCAGATATAGCATTTAATCCACTATTTTTTAAACTAGTTGTTCTTATAAGTTCTTCAGGTAATCTTCCTCCATTAGCATGGTGAAGCTGATAATCTTGAGATTTTTGGCATATCCTGAAAAATTGATTCAAAGTTGTATTCTGATTGATTTTTCCAACTGGAAAAGCTTGCAAAAAATCCAACTTTTTTTCGGGCAAGTCTTTAATCAAATATTTTCCATGTATGAGTTCATCAAATATTACATCTGAACTCCTTTTTTCTCTATGCTCATTTCTCAATTTTTGTTTCTCTTCATCAGTCTTATATTTATACCTGAAATCTTTTTGCAATTCATTTTCACATTCTCGAAATATATGGTATCGGTTAGTGTGAAGCAACCTTTGCTTTTGTCGACCATTTTCATCAGGTAGAATTTTTTTATATAATGGTCTGTAGTCATTTTGTACGTCTTCCTCAATTTCAATTTCTTCTACAGAGATAGAATCTTCGATTGGCAATCCCTCTAAAAGATCATTCCTTTCCTCTATTTTGACTGATGCATCTGAAGGTTTGCTATTGCTAAAAGTGTTCCAGATATCTGCCACTAAAAGAATGATTCCAAATATTGAGCATGTTTCAATTATTCCCCTAAATAAATGTCCATTAGCTATCAAGTAATCATTTTCGTTATCAGCATAAGGCATAGAAATGGAAGCAAATATGATGCGCGATAATCCAGTAACAGTTGATACTCCGGGAAGATAACCTGCAATGTTCGAAATGTACTTTATCGAGGTATCAAGAATAAGTAATTTATCACCTTTATAGCATGGCTCATAAGAGAACGCTATCCAATTGGGACTAATACCTGAATTTAATCTTATCATAACGCTCCTAAAAAAGTTATTTCCTTAAAATAACATTATTTCAAGTAAAATAAAATAAAAAAAACAATTAAAAAAAAGTTATCTTAATTATTAGTCATCCTTATAGGCCTCTAGATGACCTTTTTTCTGCGAGGCTGTGAAAAAATTGGAAAGATGCTTCAGTTGGCTGAAAAGTTGCATCTGACGCACTTCTCTCCTCGGTCGTAGCTATGGCTACGACGTCGTCAAGAATTGCATCAGCTGCAACTTTC
>JACCRY010000060.1 GCA_013813265.1 Parachlamydiaceae bacterium | reverse complement strand
TTAAACAAGCCGCTTAAATAATCTCTTAAATCCAGAAAATCATTTTTTAAAAAACCGGCCTAAAAGTGGGCAGGCTCGTGATCGCCTTATGTTACCTAATTTTGGTCATTTCTGAACCATGCCTATTTTTCACTAATTAAGCTGTGGCAATATGTTTAGCATTGTATAAGTATAATCAGGAAACTTCCAACATTTTTTCTGAAAACAAATGCCCTCTTTTGTTCACATTCTCAAGATCTGATTCAGCCTGTTGAATTTGATCAGAAACAGTTTGAGAAAACAGCTCAAGCGCAGATTCAAAATAAAAATGGCGATTCTTACCTTTTAAGAGTGCAAGTCCTTTTTTCAAGTCAGACTCCAGATCTTCCAAATAATAATTGCTTACACCCATCTTCTGCTGAGTGGCAACTTGCATGTTAAACAATTCCCAACTAAATGGATTTACACGATGATCAAATACAATCGGAACTCCTTTAAAAAGAAGCTCTGCAACAGAAAGCCCACCAGCTTTTGCAATGCTTAGATCTGAAATATCTAAGAGTTTCGAGAGCTGATTCGCCTGAATAAAAAATTCTGTTTCAGTTCCAATTTTTTTTGAATCTGGGTTCGTCACAATTTCCACTGTTACATAAGGATTCTTTCCTTTAAGTATAAAAGAGTTGCCGTTTTGAGGCGTTAGCATCTTCTGTAAATGGGTCACAAAATCTCGATTCTTACCAGCAACCACTAACAACCTAAGAGGAATATCCCACGTGAGGCTATTCGCTAAAAGCTCCGGGTGGGGAAGATTTTGTCCATTACCGCCTGTCGATAAGTATAAAATTTTCTCATTATCAGCAATGCCACGACCGCGGCGGTAAGCAAGTATTTCTTCTGCATCAAGGATGTCATAAAACTCATGCCTTAATGGAATCCCTATTTGCTCTACCAACTGATTTGAAGTAAGGGGTATTTGTGTCTGAAGTGTTTCTTCGATACCATCATTTGGAATTAGACTTTTAAAGTATGGGTATTTAGGACTCGTCTTATCAAAGACCTCTTTAAACTTCATGTTATAGTCAGTAGGAATATGGAGAACTGGAATTCCAAGCTCTTCAGCCACCTCTAGAATAGGATTTAAATCCATATGATAAGTCGTAATAATGTGATCCGGCCTTTCAGTCATAAGCAACTCTCTAACTTGAGTTTTTTCCCAGCTATTTACCCATTGCCCTAAAGAGGGAGAAACTCCATCCTTGCCTGAAACATCGAGCATTTTACGTAAAAATGCATCAATTGCATCTTTAGTGTTCACGATAAAATAAAATTGATTTCTTAAAATCTCATTAAAAATATCGACGCTGCTTATATGATGATCATCATAGCGAATTCCAAAAAGCTTAAAAAGTTGCCTCCAACGATCTTTCCCTAAAAGAGGCCCTGTTGATAAATCATAAATAACCGGGTGAGCTTGAGATTTTTTGAGCGTTTGCTGGATAGCAGCTGCGGTTATTTTGTGACCATTCCCATAACTGCAAGTGAAAATCACAACTTTTTTATTCCGCAAATGAGAAAAAGGTAGCTTGAAAATTGAACCAGATGAATCCCCTCGAAGTTTTTCGCTCATTAAATCTAAAATTTCTTTAACCTTGTTAAGATCATGCAAATAAATAGCATTCATAGTCTGAGAAACTGATTGCCCCGCTGTTTTTTCCATGTAATCAGAAAAAAACTCTTTTTTACTTGTATATCGTTGTATTTCAATTTCTTTTAAAAAATTTTCAGTTAATAAAATTATACGATTTAATTTTTCTTCACTAAATCTCTCAAAAAAAGGACGTTCCATCAGTCTATCATTCTCTAGAGAGTTGAACAGTTGAATTAAGGGGCCCTTCAACCTTATGATTGACTCATTCAATTTTCTAATTTTCTGAAATTTTTGCAAAATTACTGCCATTTCTTTATGATCAATTTTATCGATTTCTAAACTTAGATGTTCAAAAGTATAATATTCTGATAAAAAGAATTCATTTAAATATTTCTCAGCCAAAATTACAAGCAGCCCTTTAATTTCTTTAATAAGACTTGCCGGTCCTGAATTCGACTTTAAAATTTCATTCATTTGTTGGCATATATTTAAGGATTGTTCTCGAAAGTAATCATCTCGGCCATTGCTCTGAAAAAATGTTTCTGCGGAAGGCAGTGACAAGTCGCTGATTTCTTTCGTAATTTGATCGATGTAAATACTTGCATCTACAGAAAAACTTGCCCCTTCTTCTTCTGTTGTTACACGACTCGCAGCTAACTGGTCATTCAAAATTTTGTTGGAATTTAGACTATAGCTAACTTGACTCACACCAACAGGAACTGTGTAAATAGTTTCCCTGGAATCTTCAGCAGCTGAATAGTTATTAGAATATGGGTTCTGAGGTACTTCTTGCCTATACTCTGTCTTGTTAGTAAACTCAATCTTATCTATGTCAATGTCCATATCAAATCCTTATAAATTTATTTTTTGTTTTCAAAAAAAACTATTTTATCATTAACAATAATTTTTAGTCAATCAAAAGAGGCTTGTTAAAATGCTGTGCGCTTTAAAATTTAAAAATCATAAACGAAAGATTATAGACTGTTGCACTGCAAGACTTTAAGGAACTTTGACGGCGGGAAGAGAATTGAGCAAGGAAATGATAAAAGTTGCATTGTATCAACAGGTATCGTAAAAGGACATTCAAGGTAGGAGATCAATGGAAACATTATTCAGTGTAGAATCTATTATCCCGTTTTTAACGCTTTGTGCTTTAGAGCTAGTCTTAGGCATTGATAACATTATATTTATTTCTATCATTTCAGATAGACTCCCGATGAACGAGCGCAAAAAAGCGCGAATAACAGGGCTTTCATTGGCTGTCATTACTCGCATTCTATTACTACTCTCCCTTTCATGGATAATGAGCCTTACAGCACCTCTTTTCACAGTCTTTGCACAAAGTATTTCCGGAAGAGACATTATTCTCATTTTAGGTGGTTTGTTTTTGATTGCAAAAAGTACTCATGAAATCCATCAGAAGCTTGAAGCAATTGAAGAAAGCCACGTAGAGCAAAAGCCATCAAGCTTTTTATTTGTTTTGTTTCAAATTCTTATACTCGACATTGTTTTCTCCCTTGACTCCGTGATTACTGCTATCGGGATGGTAAATGAACTTTCTATCATGGTTGCAGCAATTATCGTATCAACAATAATTATGATCGTAGCTTCTCACGCAATTGCAGAGTTTGTTGACAGACATCCAACAATCAAAATGTTAGCTCTAAGTTTTTTGGTTCTGATCGGAGTAGCATTGATTGCTGAAGGGTTCGACACACATATCCCAAAGGGATATATCTACTTTTCAATGGCGTATGCATTGATTGTAGAGGCATTAAATATTCGTCTTCGCAAGAAAAAACAACCCATTCCAGTAAAAAATAGCCAGCCTGACTAAACATAAGCTTTATACCGCCAGATTTAATCTCCTTGCAAATTTAAACCTATATATAGGTATTGAAAAACAATAAAACATAATATATCCTTCTCATTTAATCAAATAATGGGAAAATAGAATGATAAATTCAACACGTAGAAAAATTGATGACGGCTGCTTAGTAGAAGTATTACCAGGTGAGCCAAGAAAAGGAATTAGAGTCAATCAGGAAGGGCAAAAGGGAGAAACATGTATTCTAGTGGCTATGGAGCTCATAGCTAAGTTCCAAAATACTTCATATCAAATGAATGAATTTATGCGCGCTTATCTTATGTCTTGTCAGCAAATCAGCACAAAATTTGAAGAAAGAGCTAGTGGGATTCAATTTTTAAAAGAAAAAATTGATTTCTCTCAACTAAAAGAGAAGGTTGTTCTGCAAGCTAAAATAGCCTTGAATAGTTTGTGGGAGCAGAGTCCGATTTCGGCTCGTAGTCCTGAGGATGTTAAAGCCGATAATGCACTAACTCAACTAACTAAAATTTTGAATGACTTTGCAAATTCAGATTCTAAAGATTTTGATCAATTTATAAATAATTTACAATATAAAGAACGTCTCGATATAAAACTGCCACTAATAGTCCAATCAGGAATTAATCCCTCCGAAAAATTTAAAGAAATTGCTTTGGAACATAAATTTTTTCCATCCTTTCCTTCTAAACTGAATGAAACTACATTTGCTAATCGCTCTCACATTCTAGATTTGATAATAAATAACATTTGGAAAAATGCTTTTAATTTAGAATATTCATCTTGGAACCCTGATAAGCCTATTACTCACCTGATGGATTTAATCAACAACAAAGGATTGCAAGTCGTCTTTGGTAATATAGGAAGGCCTTTTTACAATTCTTCGAAAATAAAAGTTTTGCAGAAAAATGAAAAGTATATCACAAGTGGGTGGTCACCAGGCGCATATGATGACAAAAATCAAGTTGGGCATGCTGTCATACTCATCGGAGCTCAGTCTAAGGGACAAGAAATTGTTTATTTTATAGATCCTCTTGATGAAAGTGAAGTTGCATCACCTCGTAAAATCTACGTTATGAGTTACGACCGTTTATGTAAAAGCGCAATGGATTACAGAGGTATTTTAAATGCAGATATTCCAAAAAATGATACAACCCAGCGTAAATTTTCTCTGATGGTTAGCACGATTAGCTAACAATGCTTTATAAATTATTGGTACAAGCTTAACCATAAAGTTCGGAAGCTTAACCCAATAATTAAGAGGCCAACAGTAAACAAAAGTGCCCTGACAGGGATATATTTGCATAAAAGTGCGCCAAATGGAGAAGCAATTGCCCCTCCTAGAGCCAAAGCAGCAACTGCCTGCCATCCAATTATCACACTACTAAAAAAAAATGTAATAGATGCAGTCGCGGCAATAAAAACCTCCACTGCATTCACACTTCCAATGGTAGTACGTGCATCATGGCCACGGGCAAGAAGAGTTGAAGTGACGATTGAGCCCCATCCTCCTCCACCAATTGCATCCATAAATGCACCTCCAAAACCTAGTGGAATTAAATGACGGGAGGCAGCTGCCGGCGGAAATACAGTAAATGCCTTAATAATAACTATAATACCCATAACTAACAGATAAACAGCAATAACCGGTTTTATAATATTTGGATCGACATGTGTTAACATGAAAACACCAAAAACCGCTCCTATCATTCCTGGAACGAGTAACTTAAAAAAAAGAGCCTTGTTTACATTTCCAAGTTGATGATGTGCAAATGCTGAAAAACCTGTCGTAATGCATTCTGCGGCGTGTGTAATAGCGCTTGCATTTGCAGGCGGAACACCAAAATTGAGAAGAAAACTTGTTGTAATCAGCCCATAAGCCATTCCTAACGCCCCGTCGATTACCTGAGCTAAAAAGCCAATTATAAAAAAAACAAAATAATCTTCCATCTAATATTAACCTCGTATTTTCAATTTATAGCTTTGATGGGGTATAGTATAAAGCTAATAATGGACAAGAATGGACAAGAATGGACAGAAATGGACGAAAATGGACTAAAGTGGACTGGAATTGACAATAATAGACTTGGGTTATCTTTTCTTTGCTTCAGAACGCATGCGATACAACAGCTCGGTAAAGCCACTCTCAGTCTGAAATGCTTTAGCCTGAGCAGACAGCTGTCGATCAAGAAGAAGACATGTAATTCCAAGCAATACAAGCATGCCATTGGCAGCAGCCTCACTAAGATCAACTTGCTGTTTGCCTGCCCAAATTGCAAATTCGTCTGCTGTTTTGAAACGATTTCGGATAACTTCTTGGCGCCGAGGATCTCGGTATTCCCATATGGTTAATTTTTTTTGCCGTAAATAGTCTTTTCATAATCTAACCGCAGCTCTTCAAGACTTGCGCGAGCAACATTAGTAAATTTTAACTCCGTTTTTTTGGAAGTTCCAGATGCCTGACTACCAGTTCAACCAGAAATAAAGTCCATTATCGTCCATTTGAGTCCATATCGTCCATTAGTGTCCATTGTCAATTCCTGTCCATTTCTACGTTAAGGGCACATAAGGCCCAAAAAGCTTTTCTAAAACAGCACCTCGATACGAAAATATTTCTTCTACATCCCGTTTTACTTTCAAGTAATGCAAAGCCTTTCCCAAAATTCCTAGGGGCATTTTGTAGTAAACGATGTCCACTATCTCCACGCCATTAGGGATGGCTTGGAATCTATGCTCATGATGCCAATATTTATAGGGACCAAATCGCTGCTGGTCAATAAAGTAGCTGTTCTCTTCCACATGAGTGATCTCAGACACCCACTCCACCGGAATTCCATAAAGAGGGTAAATCGTGTAAGAAATGACCTGACCTGCGTACATCTTGCACATGTCTTCAGAATTCCTGATTTCAAAACCTAAATGTTTTGGAGTCAGAATTTTTAAATTTGCAGGTGTAGAAAAAAACTCCCAACTTTCTTCGAGCGATAAGGGAATTTTTTGGGTGTATTTAATGCGATACATATTCCTCACGTACCTTTATACTTATTGTTTTGAAAATTTAAATACTCCAAACTTTAGTCCCTATGATGGCATAGATTAAATATCTCAATTACCCTATCAATTTTTTCATAAAAATGGTTGTTGGCTCGGATATGCTCATCTTCTTTTTCTGTATGGACGTAATTGATGATCTCTTTAAGACCTTCTTCTTCATCTATGAGTAGGTGACCAAGTCCTTCGCTAAAATTGTGTACTGCGCACTCATCCATAATGTTAACTACTTCGACAGGAGAGTTCTCTCGCATCATTTCTTGGCAAAATAATAAGCGCGCCTGGTAGCATTTAGGATTAAATTTCTCCAAAGAAAGATCTTCCATGATTTTATGAATCGAGAGGCGCGTGGGAAAGCCTAAAGGTTCACAATGGTAAACGGTAGTAGATAAGCTACCAAGTGGGACTCCACATACGATGATTTGCCCTATAGATAATTGTGCGGCCTCTTCATATAAGTCTTTTATTTTTTTTATAACCTCATAACGAGTTTCAGAAGCAACCCCCCTTTCTTCCAACGCTTGCGAGATCATGTGGTTGGCAATTACAATGCACTTCTTTAGGGGTAAGACATTCCGATTGCCTTCATATTCATAGGTGTTTAACCCACTATGACTCTTATAAACTCCACCAACAGCAAAAGAAAATGGGGATTCCTTTATTTCCAGGTGAAAGAGTCCTAAAGTTACTGAGAGCATATGATTTCGCAATTCAGACCTATGATCTAGCGCTTTTCCTTTTCCAAAGAATGGAAAGAATCGGCTAAGCATGGGATTGGTTTTATTTTTAATCATCTCTGATTCAACGATTTGTATAATCTCATGAGGAGTTTTTAAAGACGGGGAGTTCGAAAAGCGCAAAAGTTGGCATCCACTGTAACCAAGAGCCTTTAAAATGCGTTGAGGAATGGCCCAAACCATGGCTTGTCCGTGCGCGAAAGGAATGAGTCCTTTCTTTTGCATTGACTTCGCTACCCGCCAATAATTGGTAATCGTTTTGGGGTGAAGTAGAACTATGCCTAAAGTGATATTGTCTTCAGTATGTTGATACCTTTGTTTAAACATTTTTGCAAGATGCTGATCGGGAAAAGGTGTTATATCAGCAATTTTATCTGAAAAAAGATCGTTACGTATTTCTGACTTTTTGCATGGAAATTTATACAGATGTATCGTTCGGTACGCTGAGAAGACAGTAAAGTAAGGTCTTGTCACGATCATGTTGTCCCTCTAGGAGGTCATCAACTCCACTTTATAATCGCGCGCAGTATGAGTTGGTGTCCCCGTTTATCCGATAAAGCTTCATTCTTGAAATTTCTATCTTATCGGTAATTTTTTTCATATCGGAAAGCAAAAATCGTGGCAATCAAAGAAGTGCCATAAACCGTTTTTTTAAAGACTGCGAATCACAATTTAAAATCAGGGTATGCTCCAAGCCAATCTTTTAGTATCGACAGCTGTCCCAGTTTTTAAAAGTGTTTGAAAATTAGCAAAATTATCTTTTTGGCTGTTAGTTGGTCCGGCACCATCCTCACCGTACGTAAAGTTACAGGTAAAAAACTGGGCATTCCTCACTCCCCCTGTAAGTTGCTCCCAACAAAGAGGTGCATCCGGAAGGCGTGGATAAAGAATAAGAATATCCTGTAAATGACGGTCGTCACCATCTTCTTGATGGTTTCTACTATACTTATTAATTTTTTCTAAATTGGCGTCAGTAAGATTACAGTCAAGTTTAATCAAAACAAATGGCTGTCCCAAACTTGTCATCCCCTTCATAACTGGATCTTTCATCAATGCTCTTTGAGGTCCAGGATTTTCTTCGCTTAGAATAGATGGATAAACAAGAATATCATCGATAGAATAGGCTGATCCTTCGAAAAGTTGGTCGAGAGTTAACTTAACTTTAGGAGGTATTATTACTTGTACAGAAGGAATTACTACTTCCTGAACAACTTTATCGTTCATAAAAATTAATACAGTTTGAAGAACAGGAATAGCACATAGAATCGTGTAGGTATCATTAGATATATACATATATCTCCATGGGTAAAATAATATAACTATTATACTTTTTGCTATGAAAAAGTCAACAGGAAATTAGAAGACAAAATTTCTAAAAAACCTTTCTTTGAGTTATTTTATTTAAGTTTACACATAAAAAATTTTAAGACGGACACCTGAACTGGAGAATATCATAAGAATTCATCCCATTTTCTTTTTTATTGATTATTTTAGACTAAGGAAATATCCTAGTCTTTTGTCCGCAACATACCTAAGAAAAAGATGAGAGAATTTTATGATTGCTTTAAGTTTTATTAATATTATTCCTGATTATTTACCAATACAATCAGGATGTGGTCAAAATCTTTTATTAGGCCCTAAGAGAGTTATTCGTAATGTAACTTACCCAGCGGCTTCTAGCATTACCCCCATCCCCAATCCTGCAAATCTAAACAACTCAATAAGTGACAGTATTCCTATTCCATCTAGCTCTAACAGCAAAGACAACTCTCATACAATGCCTATGCCCCCCTCGAGCCCAACTATTCCAATCCCCTCTCATCCAGATTCCATTAAACTTGAATCAATGTGCCAAAAATTGGACAGCCTTTTCCATGGCCGAGGCCATTCTCACTGTTTACCTCCAGAAGTCATACAGAGTACTCATAAGAGAGGCTTTTGGGTAACTTAAAAAAATAAAGAGTGAGTTGTAATTCACTCGAAACATCTATGTAAGGCAAAGTATGTCTCGTAAACTTAAAATTTTTGCTTTTTCCTGTTTATACGTACTTCCTTGCTTTGGGTTACTCCCTCTTGAGAACCTTTCTCTTGAGGAAAAAGTAGGCCAGATTTTGATGGTGAACTTTCAAGGTGAAGTGCCTAATGAAGATGCTAAAGCCTTGATTCAAGAGATCAAAGTTGGAGGAATAGTTTACTACAATTGGGCTAATGGGCTGAATTCTCCAGAGCAAGTTAAAAAATTAAGCTTAGGTCTTCAGGAATTGTCCCAAGAAAATTCACATTTGATTCCCTTGCTTATTGCATCTGATCAAGAAGGCGGTATTGTTACGCGATTAAGCCAAGGGTTTACTGTATTTCCAGGGAATCGGGCATTAGGAGAAACTGGGGATTCAAACCTAGCTGCAGAGGCTGCTTTTGCGATGGGACAAGAAATGCAAGCGGTTGGAGTCAATATGAACTTTGCACCGGTAGTTGACATCAATAGCAATCCCCGCAACCCGGTTATAGGAATTCGTGCCTTTGGAGAACACCCTGAAAAGGTTTTGGCTTTTGGAAATAAAGCTTTGAATGGATACCATGCTGCAGGTATAATCACCACACTTAAACATTTTCCGGGCCATGGAGATGTAGAAGTTGATTCTCATGAAGCTTTACCGGTTATTAACAAAAATTTGGATGAATTGGAACGCACGGAACTTCTCCCATTCACTAAGTTAGCTTCTCATGCGGATGTAATCATGACAGCCCATCTGCTTGTACCAGCGTTAGATTCAGAAAATTGCTCCACTCTTTCAACTAAGACGTTAACTTATTTAAAGAATACCATTGGATTTCACGGTGTCATCATATCAGACTCTCTTGTCATGGAAGGAGTGCTTAAAAAATGCGAGACGATTGATGAAGCTGCAATTCAAGCGTTCAATGCGGGCTGTGATATTCTTTTATTGGGCGGTAAGCTTTTGATGAAAGATCATACAAGTCTAGAATTAAGTGTAGGGGATATTCGCCGTATTCACAGTCATCTTGTCAAAGCAGTCAGAAGCGGCCGCATTTCGGAAGCTAGACTAAACGAATCCATTCAGAAAATTCTTGAGCTGAAAGCTAAATATTTAGGCGCTAAAATTAGCAAGCTTTCTACATTTGATCAAACAGCTCACCTCAAACTTGCACAAAAAATTGCCTCTAGGTCTTTAAAAGTCATTAAAAACACTGATACAGGCCCCCTGCATAACAAGAAAATTTTGGTATTGGCTCCTCAGCTACTCCAAGAAAACCTTCAAAGGACCACTTTATTTAAAAAGCACACTCAGATGCCTACATACTTTTTTAAAAGCCTTGCACCTACTTCACAAGAGCTCGATGAGGTCAAAATTCTTTTACAAGAAGCGGATGGTTTCTTAATTTATTCTTACAATGCGTGGAAAAACCCTTTACAATCAGCTCTCATTCATTCAGTTTTAGAAACCAAAAAACCTGGTTTCCTTATCGTCACAAGAGATCCTCTGGATGCTCAACTATTTCCTAATGCGCATACTGTTTTCCTTACATTCAGCCCAACTCTCCCCTCACTTCAAGCTGTTTGCGATAAGCTAGAGTCTTTTTTATTGAATGGATATGTTGATCCTTTGCTATAACAGTAAAATAAGAAGGGCTAAATCTCACAAATGCATTGCCCTTATGACTAAACCTTAATGGACTGTCTCGCAAAAGATATTAACTAAGGAAGACTGGTTTATAATTGAATCTTTGGCTCCTTTTTTTTTAAAATTGTTCTATCATTATAATAACAAATAGTTTATGATATAGAACTCGCTACTTGCAGGTCTAAATAAATTTTAAAAAAGGAAATATCATGATTGAAGATAATAAACAAATAAACGCCCCCAATTATATAGATAACAATGAAAACAATAAAGAGTGTAATGTCATAATTGAAAAATCAAAATTAGATAAAATAATCCAAGTTTTTTCCGATATTAAAGACGAAATTTGTAGCTGGAATTGGAGTGAAATTTTATGCAACACCTTTCAAATTATTGTTATAGCGGCCTTGATTTTATCTCCCATTATCATAATAGCTTTAGCTATTTCTGGAATAATCCATCCCGTCTTTTTTATTCCTGCGGTGATTGGTTTAGGTATTGAACTGTTCATTGGTAATGCTATGAGTGGTAACGGTCCAGGCGGATATTTGACAGATGAACAACAAATTTTACAGTCCTATATTAGCTAAAGAATATAAGATAAGGGAATCAAAGGTAAGTGTCTCGCACAATTGCCTTTCCACATCTTCTTTAACTTAGCCAGCCCTACAGGAATCCCTTTAGAGACCTTTCTTTATGAATGAGCTATAGGAACTTGCTCTATAACTCATAATATGGCATATAATTGAGTTATAGAAAAGAGGTCTATAACTCATGTCTTGGAACTGGCAGTTGCCTGATTGGCCAAAATTTAAATACGAATCCCATCGCACATCTCACTATGAAAGAAAATTTCTTTTGGAATCCGGAAGCAGCTCTGCCATTTTGAAAAATATAAGCGATGATGAGAGAAATCAATTTGTCATTGAAATCTTGAGCCTTGGCCCATACATAATCATCCAAGCCCCGGCAAGGGGCGGCACAATGAATCTTAGACTAAACAAGTGTTTCCTTAAGTTGACTACATGAGGCCTTAGACTAAAGGCAATTTCTTTTTTTAATAAGTTGACAGCATTGGAGATCTCCAAAGCCTAATAAAAAAATGAGGTCATAATGTACCGTTGGATCCAAGAAATTAAAGAAGCGACAACAGCAACGAAGTCCTTTTATATAACGAATTTCATTTACATGTTTATGCTAATTGTGACAACAATATACTGTTATGTGAAGCTCGATCAGCATCGCAGCTCTAAGAGCGAAAAGCTCCACTCTAAAGATTTACCCTTTAAAAATTGAGTTACATGTCTACAATACCCGATTATCATCAGCAAGAAGAATTCCAAAATAGACAACGCAAAGCGAGAGAGCTAAGAGAACTTGGAATAGAACCTTACCCTCACAGCTATCAGCCGCACCAAAGTGCAGACGAATTAAACCGATGCTACCAAGATGCTCCCATAGGGCACAGCGAGGAGGCTGGTTTAGGGACTACTCCATTTGTAAAAGTTGCGGGACGTTTAGTTCTCTTTCGTTCAATGGGAAAAAATGCGTTTGCACAGCTTAAAGATGGAACGGAAGCGATTCAAGTGATGTTTAATCGCGAACTAACTGATGTTGAAGGCTACACTCCGGCACAGGGAGAGTCCCCAGATACGTTAACTGCACATAAGTTAATCGAAAAGAAATTTGATCTCGGAGACATTCTTGGAGTTGAAGGGCATCTTTTCCGTACCAACAAAGGCGAGCTTACAATTTTTGCCAAAAAGGTTACATTACTTTGTAAAACTCTTCTTCCTCTTGCAGATAAGCATGCAGGGCTTGCTGATAAAGAAATACGGTATAGAAAACGCTGGTTAGATCTTATTACTCATGACGACGTCGCTAAAACCTTTAAATTTCGCAGCCAAATTGTCAAATTTGTACGTGATTTTCTCCATGGCCATGAATTTATTGAAGTGGAAACTCCTGTCCTCCAAAGCATTTACGGAGGTGCTGAAGCGCGTCCTTTTGTAACCAAACTAAATGCTTTAGACCAAGAAATGTTTTTGCGCATCTCCCTTGAAATCCCTTTGAAAAAACTGATTATTGGAGGGCTAAAACGCGTTTTTGAAATTGGACGTGTTTTCCGCAATGAGGGTATTGACCGTACGCACAACCCCGAATTCACCATGATGGAAGCTTATGCAACCTACTGGGACTACAATACGATGATGCAGTTGACAGAAAATCTTTTTGAGCAATGTGCATTGGCTATTCATGGAACAACGTTGCTCTCAGTGAAAAATCCTGCTAATGACGAAATCGTAGAGCTTGAGCTAAAAGCACCTTGGAAGCGCATGAATATGAAAGAGTGCCTTTCAACATACGCTAAAATCGATGTAGATACTTTATCTGATGACCAAATTCGCCAAAGCCTTCTAGATAGCGGTCATGTAGACCCTAAAAAGATTAAAGAAATTTCACGCGGACTGCTTATTGCGGCGCTGTTTGAAGTTTTTGCAGAACCTCATCTCATACAACCTCACCATGTTATTGATCATCCACATGAGACAACAGTGCTTTGCAAAGCCCATCGAGATCCTGCAAAAAATGCGGATGGTCTTATTGAACGATTTGAGAGCTTTATCTTGGGGCATGAAATGTGTAATGCCTACACAGAATTAAATGACCCTCAGCTTCAACGCACCTTACTTGAAGGCCAAGCGGCTCGTAGAGATGCAGGTGATGAAGAGGCGAGTCCTTTCGATGAAGAATTCATTGAAGCTATGTGCCAAGGAATGCCTCCAACCGGAGGGTTGGGAATTGGAATTGATCGTTTAGTCATGATTATGTTAAATGCACATTCAATTCGCGATGTTTTATTCTTTCCTTGGATGAAACCTGTAGGACAGGATAAAAATCCGACATGATGAGTTAAAATGAAATTAGTTCACGTAGCCTTTATCGATCGACCTAAAATTGGAAAAAGCACTCTTTTTTTGCGCAAAGTCTCGGAAAACCAGTTTAATTGGTTTGAGGAAAAGAGGAGTGGAGATGAAGAAGAAATAGGTCTACATGCTCCAAATGTTGAGGAAGCGATTGGTTTGGCACGACGTACTTTGAAAGAATTAGGCTTTCGCACATTAATTTGCGGATTTCGGTACACCCTTCCTGAACGCGATGAACACGGTATAAATGCCCTTTTTTGGCAGATGGCTGCGTCCTATACAGCCCCAGGAGGGGTTTATTTTGATGAAGAAGTCGGGCACAATTGCTTCGTTCAAAATAGCTCTCTTGATGCGTTGAAACTATTTAAGCAACTTAAGTCTCAAAACAGAATTTAATCGGTAATCGTGTGAGCAGTGATTCCTCCCCTCCTACAAAAGAACCTTTACCACATAAATGCCCAGCATGCGGACGCCCTTTCACAGAAACAAAAGGGGATCCTCAGCAAACCTCTACTCAGCTCACTCACGCTACAGCGGTAACTCTGGTTGCAGGCCATTTGCCTGAGGAAGACCAAGTCCAATTTTCTGTTGGACCTTATCAAATTTTGAAAAAAATTGGTCAAGGCGGAATGGGAGAGGTCTTTATTGCCTACGATACAACTTGTGGCAGGCGTATTGCTTTAAAACGGATTCGCAGCGATCTTTTAGCTCACAAACAAATGCACAATCGTTTTTTAAAAGAAGCACGTGTAACAAGCCAGTTGACCCACCCTGCAATTATACCGATCTATGCCATCCATGATGAAAATGACTTGGTTTACTACACCATGCCTTACGTCGAAGGAGATACGCTCAAACAAATTTTGCGCAGTGCGCGAACACGAGAAAAGCAAGGTGTGCTTCAAGGAGAAACTGGAAATTCGGCTGAAGGAACAATTCCATCGCTTATACGTATTTTTCTAAATATTTGCCAAGCTGTTGGATACGCCCACTCGAAAGGAGTTCTTCATCGTGATTTGAAGCCTGAGAACGTTATAGTCGGAAAGTATGGAGAAGTGCTTATTCTTGACTGGGGTCTCGCAAAGCTACTCAATAGACAACGGCCAGATGAGTCTAATGAGAACGACGGTATAAATGAGCCCATTGAAAAAAATAAAAGCCCCGGCATGCACGCCCTTACAAATTTAGGGAAAGTCGTGGGCACAATTAGTTATATGGCTCCAGAACGGGCTATGGGAAGTATTGCTACTGTTCAAGGAGATATATATTCTCTGGGAGTCATCCTCTACCAGATCCTAACGCTTCGGTATCCCTTCCACCGAAAAGGGTTAAAGGAATTTCGTCAGACGATGAATCTTGAAGTAATCCAAGAACCTTCTTTAATTGCGCCTCACCGAGATGTTCCAAGAGTCCTTGCACAAATGGCCATGAGATGCCTTGCTACAGATCCGGCATTACGTTATCAAAAAGTAGATACTCTTCTTCACGATTTAGAAAGTTATGTAGAAGGCCGTGCAGAATGGGCTCTAACTGCTGACCTTTCGATCGACAATAAGGCAGATTGGGAGTTTCAGGAAAATGTGCTCATTGCCGAGCATATGGCGATCACTCGAGGTATGGACGTTTCCGACTGGGTTAGCCTTATGATCTCTAAAGTCTCTTTCGATGAAAATATTAAAATTGAAGTGGATATCAAATTTGGAGAAAAAGCCCATGGACTTGGATTTTTATTAGGTGTCCCAGAGGCTGCCGAACGCGAGCAACTTAATGACGGATATACTTTGTGGCTAAGCTCCGATATCCATCACTCAACGAAATTACTCCGTTCAACAATTGAAGTATTTCACTCCCCTGACGTTACCATTAAACGACATGAATGGCACCGCGTGCGGATAGAGAAGACAGATCGTCACATTCACCTCTACCTTAACGGACAACTTCAATTTTCCTATCTGGGCCTTCTTCCTATTGTTGGAACTCACATCGGAATTCTCTCTCGAGATGCGGACTTTACCCTAAGCTCCATAAAGGTCTATGCAGGGGGTCAAAATATCACCGTCAATTGCTTGGCTGTTCCCGATGCATTTTTAGCACATAAGGATTATAACACAGCGCTGAGTGAATACCGCAGAATTGGTTATTCCTTTACAGGTCGAGCAGAAGGCCGTGAAGCACTTTTCCGCGCTGGAATAACCCTTCTGGAACAAGCAAAAACAGAAAAAGGCGCTATCCGTGATGAACTATATGAAAATGCGTTTATAGAATTTGAAAAGCTGCATGAAACTCCTGGAGCTCCTTTTGAATATTTAGGCAAGGCATTGACCTATCAAGCCTTAAATGAACAAGAAGAAGAGCTTAAATGTTACAAACTTGCACTTAGGCGGTATGCAGGACATCCTCTTATTGGAGTATTAAAAGAGCAAATTCTTTATCGCATGCATGAAAGCTCTCGCTATGACCGTCATTTAACTTATAACTTCATCCTTCTTGTCATACAATACTTACCTGAATCGATGACAGCAACATCTATTCAAAAACTTTTGAATAGCCTTGAAAGACACTGGGAATCTCTTTTTTTTATTGAAGAAGACCCTGCAAGCGAAGTTGAGGCCCCTTTAAGAAATTTGAGTTTTGCAATTCTGCTGGCATTTTGGCTAGCAAAACCGTTAGTCCTGCTTGAAATCGAAAATCTCCTAACAACAGTTGAACTGAACACTCAAATTGCAGTCGGCAACCTCTATTTTTGCCTGATTGAATTGGGCTCGTGGAAACTTGTAGAACAAAGATTGGAAAAATCGACTCTTAATGAGGAGGCGATCGAGCTTCTATCTTTCGCAATACTAGCAAATAAAAAAACCACTGTTGAAGCTGCGGATAAGATTCTAAGATGGAAAAAAAATGAAAACAGTAAAGCAAAAGAACGAATCATTCTTTATGTTATGGAAAAGGCTCTAGATGAAGGCTCGGTGAACCTTATCGAAGCGCTTGTGGAACATTTTAGAGATGCAGATCTTTCTCTGGAGTGTACGCAACGAATGCTCTGTTATCAAATCTGGGCTAATTTGTACCAAAAGAAATGGCAGTATGCTGGAGATCTCCTTCAGAGTTATACGATCGAACAGCTGAGTTACGAAACCTCTCTTTTTCATTTTTTATATGGATGCTGGCTTCAAGTGACTGAAGGCCCAGAAATTGCTTCGATTCATTTTGCCGGTGCCTTTAATACGGCACATCCTCGTTCTTGGACCCTTTTTAGCCATTTCCATAATGGAGAAATAGTGGAGAATCTAGGATGGTATTTGAAAGGCTTTCTTTGGGAAAAAAGGCAGCTATACCGGCAAGCAACCCTTTTTTATTCTTGTGCGGGAGAAGAAGATAAAGCAAGTCATTATAAAAAGTTAGCGAGTGAGTGCTACATTAGACCTGAAGATGAAGGCTTGTAACTATAAAACGCGCAATATAAATGTTTTAAGTTGCGTTCTTCTTTCACCGGCAACCGTGGCTCTGCTATTACAGGAAGATAACAAAAGTGCACATACAACCTGTTTCAATAATCTATCATCCGCATTTCACCATGCATATTACCGGCGAAGGGCACCCTGAAAGTCCTCAACGCTATACTTCAGTTATTGAAGAACTAACTTGCAATGGCCTAATGAAGAAAGAAAATAGCGTGTTAGCGCAGGAAGCTCCCCTTTCAGCAATTTTACGCTGTCACCCTCAAACTTATATCGATCTAGTCAAAGCAGAGTGCCGGTATCATCAGCAATTAAAACTTCCTCCCGGGAAAGGATATTTGTCTACCGGCGATGTTAAGATTTGTTCAGACTCTTACGCCATTGCATTACTTGCCGCAGGAGCGGGCCTTATTGCCGTAGATGCTGTCATGCAAAAAAAAAGCAAAACTGCTTTTTGCGTTATAAGACCACCAGGACATCACGCAACATCAACGCAAGGAATGGGATTTTGTCTTTTTAATAATGTAGCTATTGCCGCAAGATATGCCCAAGCAATCTACAAGGCAAAAAAAGTGCTCATTGCTGATTGGGATGTTCACCACGGTAATGGTACGCAAGAAATTTTCTTTTCTGATCCATCAGTTTTCTATTTTAGCACTCATCAAGAAGGCATTTATCCCGGCTCTGGCAAACGAGAAGAAATCGGGGCCGGCACTATTCACAATGCACCCTTAAAAGGCGGTCCAGGTTCGCGAATTTCAGTTCTCAAAGTTTATGAAGAAGAACTTTTTGCGGCCATGGAAATTTTTAAACCAGATTTGATTTTGCTTTCAGCCGGTTTCGATGCTCACAAAGATGATCCCATAGGCGGTATGGATTTAATTACAGAAGATTTTGTTGCTTTAACACGTTCCATAAAAAAAATTGCGGATAAGTATTGCGATGGTCGAATAGTATCGCTTTTAGAAGGCGGTTACAATTTGGAAGCTTTACGAGCAAGTGCTTCTGCACATGTAAAAGAACTTTCTATGATATAAATTTCACTAAATTGTTGTTTAAAATAAAAATATTTAACAATAATTTACATTAAATACTTACTTGCATCTTTCCGCAGGATATTTAATGTTATTAATTCTGAGTCGGTAATATCTCCATCCAATTGTTTCTTGAGTAACATATTGAGCTCCCTGTTCATCTCATGTCTGGTCCCTACAAGCGGGGTTGTATCAACTCTTTTTCAATCCCTTCCTTAGAATTAATTGATGTTGCCGATGTTAGCGTAGGAGCTTCATCGATAGCTTTTTCCCATGCATTATGTAATTTTAAAGCTTTTTTAAGAATGATATCTCGTTCTTTTGTAACTTCTTTAATATCTTCAAACACGATATTTGGGTTTGCCAGTTCCTCTTCTTTTGCGTTATATTCCTTCATCGTAGCGTCATATTCGTCTTTGAGCAAATTGGGTAATTCTATTTTTTTAGTTAAATTATCGACTTCCAAGCTCAATTTTTTATAATCTTGAATCCTTTCTTTGATGTTTTTTATTTCATCCTTACGCTCTTTTGAAATGTCCCCTAATGCTTGTTCTTTAGATGCAGCTTCTAGTTGGTTACCTAACTCAACAAGGTTTGCATCTAGTTTATTTCTCACATTACCAAGTTCATTTTTGTTAAGATTTTTAAAATCATAAGGAATAGTATCGTCAGAATATAATTTATTCGTTGAAAAACCACAACATTCTTTAATTCTATTAACTTGTTCATTTAGGCCTGACTTCATTGTATTAATGGCAACTCCAGCGGCGCCTTTCAAGTTATCTAAATGAGGCTCTACAGTATTGGCTACTCTTGATTTACTGCCAAGTGCGCCACTCATACGAGATATAGATGAATCGAATTTGTTGATCATTTTTTCTGACAGCGGAAGTAAATCTTTGGATGATGAAGCACTCAGACGAAATATCCTTGAGTCAAAAGCATTGAGGATTTTTTCTGAGAGTGGGAGCGATCCTTTAGATTTCGACTTATTTGCAACTTTCGTTTCTTCATTATTTTTAGCACCTGAAGTAATTGTATTATAGATAGATTTAAGCGATGAACTTAATTCATCCATATTAGCCTCCTTCCCAACACCAACTATTTATATTATAGCATTTATTATAATAAACTAAAAAAATCACTCAAAATGAAAAAAATCTTTTTTCTTTAATTACATCTTTGAAATACAAAACTATCAGAAATTTCTTCAGATCATACCCTTCACACTTCAATGCTTCTCTCATGCCATCTTTGGCTGTGGCCGTTTTAGATCCAATCTCAGAAAAAGATGAAATGATAAAAAGTCAAACAGCTTTTTCGCATTTAGATTGTTATTTAATTTACAATGTTTTAGAAAAAAAATTAGCATCAATTCGTGTATTTTCTACATCTAACTAGGTTAAACAGGAGAATTCTATGAGTAAAGTTCTTGGATATGCCGCCCAGCAAGCATCAACTCCTTTAGCTCCTTATAATTTTGAAAGACGTGAAGTACAACCGGAAGATGTGCAAATTCAAATACTTTTTTGCGGTATTTGTCATTCAGATTTACATACAGCACGTAATGAATGGAAAGGTACAGTTTATCCCTGTGTTCCTGGTCATGAAATTGTGGGGAAAGTTTTGCAGGTTGGAAAAGATGTTACAGATTTTGAGGCTGGTGAAATTGTAGCTGTTGGTTGCATGGTAGACTCATGTGCTAATTGTGCAAGCTGCAAAGAAAATCTAGAACAATATTGTGAGAACGTGCCCGTTTTTACTTATAATAGTAAAGACAAATTTGGTCAAATTACCTATGGAGGATATTCGAATCAGATCATAGTGGATCACAAATTTGTTCTTCGTGTTCCAAAAGAATTTACAGAAAAGGATTACCCTGGAGTTGCTCCTTTATTATGTGCGGGGATCACAACATACTCGCCTTTAAGGCACTGGAAAATAGGCAAAGGCAGCGTTGTTGGCGTAGTCGGTCTTGGAGGCCTGGGCCATATGGCCATCAAACTTGCACATGCAATGGGAGCCCATGTTGTTTTGTTTACCACATCTGCAGGCAAAGCGGAAGATGCTAAAAGGCTTGGAGCTGATGAAATTGTCATCTCAAAAAATGCAAATGAAATGAAAGCTCAAGCCAATAAATTCGATTTCATTATGAATACAGTAGCAGCGTCACATAATTTAGATCCATTTATACTACTTCTTAAGCGTGATGGCGTCATGTGCCTTATTGGAGCACCTGCGACGCCCCACCCATCCCCAAGCATTCAGCTCTTGATTTTTGGGCGGAAGCAAATTGCCGGTACACTGATTGGAGGCATAAAAGAAACGCAAGAAATGTTGGATTTTTGTGCTCAACATAAGATTACCTCTGACATTGAAATGATATCAATTCAAGACGTTAATACCGCTTATGAGCGGATGCTAAAAAGCGACGTAAAATATCGATTTGTGATCGACATGGCGTCTTTGAAAGGGTAGTGAAATTGCAAAGCTCTAGCCCTTAGTTTGCCCTTTCGGGGCTATACCAGGGTTTAGAGCTTTGAACTTTTGCGAAAGAAGCATTAAATAAAAAGCTTTATTATGTTTGAGGGTATATATTTTCTGCCTCAAATTTTTATGCATTACATTTCTCTTAAGACTATAAAGAAGTTGTTTATGTCCATTTTTACAAAGAAAGGATTTTTTCATGGATAGTATATCTATTAATTCTTATCACACTATTCAGGCCCTTCAAGAAACTAATGAAGAGATAGGTTACAGTTATTCTCGTAAGACTAATATTGATGATGTGAGCGTACAAGCTATTAGTGAGATATGAGGCTAGGAAGAAATATTAATCAGAAAAGCATTTAAAAAACGAAAATAACAGGTTCATAAACGAAGGAAAACTATGGATTCTACATCAATTACTCTTTATAGCCCTATACATCAAGTTCAAGGTCTTCAAGAAACTAACGGTGCACCAGACTACAGTTATTCCAGGGAAAATAAGATCTTAATTATTACATCAGTAGTTTTTTTTTGCAATCGCACTTGTGGCGTTAGTAACACTACTAGTCAACATGCAAGATAAAAATTTCGGTGCTGGTATGAAGATGTTATCAACAATAGGATTAATCTTTGGGATCACTGTAGGAAGTCTAACAACCTTTGGAGCGATCAATTTGCGTAGTATTTACATTGCAGAACGCCAGTTATCTTTTGCCAAAGCGTGTACAAACCCTAATCTACAGATTGAATATCTTTCGTTTGCCGCTCAAATAGGCAATAAAAAAGCCATTCAAATTGAATATGCGATCGGACAAAATTTAATGCTTGAAGCATTAAATGAAACAGACAAAGAAGTGAAAGCCCATAAATTTGAAGAGGTATTAAAGATTTTTGATCGTTCAGCAGTTCACTCTCAATAAGATGATGCTGGAAAATACCTGAATACAAAACTAAATACTGAACTCCGTAATAAACTCATCACAGAATTTAATGATGGTCAACTTAACCCACAAAATTTTGAAAAGTATACCAAATTATATTGGAATGCAATTGTAACAATTATGTATGCCAATAAAATGAAATGCATTGATAACCTTAATTGGGAAGCGACATGAAAGAACTTAAATTTCTCTAGTTATAATTCTTTACCTCTAAGTCACTTAAACCTATAATCTCGGCTTTGTACATTTTTTACCATCGCCCTCGGAGAGAAGCTTCCCACGGCTAAATAAATTTCGAAGGAAGGGGTTTCGAAATTCTACGCCTTAGTTTGCTGCTCTCGCGAGAGCGATAGCAAAAAATGTACAAAGTCGAGATAATGCAACATTCCAATAATGCTATTCACCACCAAGTTTAATATTTATTTTATTGACACACTGATTTAATTTAATTATAATTAGTTAAAAAGCGTCAACATCAACATAAGAAATCTTACTACTATTACAGGATTAAATTATGGAATTTCATGATGTTAAATATAATACTGATATCAATACAAATGCAAGCACCAATGTCCAATCAGACAACACCCAATCGGAATTTAGTGACTCTAATAAGACACAAGCTTTGAGAATTACAAAACAAGCTCTTTTGGCTATAGGGTTTATTACTGGAGCTGGGGCAGTTGCATTGGGTTTACTTTTTGGACCAGTCGGCGGTATACCTACTGCCGTCGCAGCGGTCATTTTTGTCGGTTTAGGAATTTTGTTCGGAGAGCTAGAAGAAAGTAGTCGCACAAACGATTTTTATGAATTTGCCAAGAATTCACTTAATATACGAGAGAAGATTAAATACTGTAAAAAAGCAGCTGAAGAAGGCCACGAAAAGGCCATTGAATGGGAATATAAGATGGGAATGAGGTTTGTCATAGGCGCTAAACAATTAGTCGGGGATTCGAAAAAAGGGCATGGTTCAGAAATGACCAAAATTAGGTAACAGAAGACGATCACGAGCCTGCCCACTTTTAGGCCGGTTTCTTAAAAAAATGAGTTTCTAGATTTAAAGGATTCTCTAAGCGGCTTGTTTAAATAGTTCAAAGCCTAACATTTCTAGCCAATGCTTGTGTTTTTCACCTATCAATAATTCTGCAGGGCTTTT
>JACCRY010000037.1 GCA_013813265.1 Parachlamydiaceae bacterium | reverse complement strand
AAAAGTTGCATCTGACGCACTTCTCTTCTCGGTCGTAGCTATAGCTACGACGTCGTCAAGAATTACATCAGCTGCAACTTTCGCCTAACTGCTGCATTATTTCGAATTTTTTCACAGCCTCTGCGTCTTTGCGCCTTTGCGTTGAATCTTTGTCACCACTTTAGCTAAAATAAGGTCCTAAAGTTGTTCTATAGCAGTTGGCTGCTGGCGTTCGCTTAACAGAATTTGCTCAGTTATTTGTTTTGCAGTAAGGCCCAGTTCATGCATAAGCTCTTTATGGCTACCATGCTCTACGAATGTTTCAGGAATTCCAAAATTCAAAACTTCAATTTTATTATAACCGTTCTTTAATAAGAAATGATTCATGATTGCACCCATTCCGGCTTGTACGGAATGCTCCTCGATGGTAATCACTTTCCTGTGTGTTATAAGCAAATGACACAAAAGTTCTGCGTCTAAAGGCTTTACAAAGACCGGATCGAGGAGTGTTGCTTCAATGCCTTCTTGGCGTAAGCCTTCACAAATTTCGAACCCAACTTCGCACATATGGCCCAATGCAATGATCAAAAGTTCTTTGCCCTCGATAAGTACTTCACCTTTCCCAAGTTCTCGATAGTTCAAGGGCATATCAAGTTCTTCTGTTGCCATATTGGGATAACGAATAGCAGTAGGTCGTTTCCATGAAAAGGAAGATTCTAAAAGTTCTTTTAGCAGGTGTCCATTGCGTGGTTGCGAAATGACCATATTAGGCATCGCATTAAGAAAGGCAATATCATAAATTCCATGGTGCGTCGAGCCATCAGGCCCTGAGATGCCTGCACGGTCGATTGCAAAAATTATCGGCAATTTTTGAAGGCAGACATCATGAAATAAATTATCAAGTGCCCGCTGTAAAAATGTTGCATAGATCGAAGACACAACTTTCATGCGGCCCCCATGCGCGAGTCCACCACAAAATGTCACAGCGTGCGCTTCTGCAATTCCTACATCGAGACAGCGTTCTGGAAATTTTTTAATGAAAGCATCTAAGCAAGAGCCTGCAGTCATTGCCGGCGTAACTGCTAAAATGCTAGGATCACTTTCCGCCATCTTAAGGAGGTGGGTACCAAAAATCTTGGGAAATGTCGATTGATGTGATGTAGTAGGATGGAATTTTCCGGTATCTAAATTAAAAGGTTTGACTCCATGATAACTTACAGGGTTATTAACAGCTTCTTCCATTCCCTGACCTTTCTTTGTCAGTACATGGATGACTACTGGCCATTGCGACTCTTTCACTCCTTCAAAAACATCAATAAGTTTTTTTACATCATGTCCATCAATTGGGCCAATATAGCATAGTCCGTATTGTTCAAAAAAAGCTGCAGGGCTTACGAGATTTTTTAACGATTCGGTTATTTTGTGGCCTTGTTTTGATAATAAAGATCCACATCCAGGAATTTTGGAAATGAGGTTGTCTATTTCTTGATAAATTCTATTTGTAGTAGGATTACTAAGCATTCGACTTAAAATGTGTGTAATAGCGCCGACATTTTTTGAAATTGACATCGCATTGTCATTTAGGATAATGATAAAACGTTTTAGATCTCTGGAAATGTTATTAAGGGCTTCTTGAGACATTCCGCAAGTCAGCGTAGCATCGCCAATTATAGGAACGATATATTCACCGCGTTTAGTTAAATCTCGATTTTTTGCAACTCCTAGAGCAAGAGATAGGGCTGTGCCAGCATGACCAGCATGAAAATGATCATGAACGGACTCTTGAGGGTCACTAAAGCCACAGAGTCCCTTATACTGTCGAATTGTGTCAAATCGGTCGTTACGTCCGGTAACAATTTTATGCGTATAGGTCTGGTGGCTTACATCCCAAATAAATTTATCCTCGGGTGAATTGAAGACACGGTGCAAGGCTAAGGTAAGTTCGACGGAGCCCAGATTTGATGCAAGATGTCCTCCATTAACTGACATGACTTCCATAATTCTTTGGCGTATTTCTGTTGATAGTTGTATCAGTTCGTGTAGAGATAGCCCTTTAAGATCATGCGGAGATAGGATGGTCGGTAAAAGTGGAGAGATCATTTAACCCGTGGCTCGTTGCGTGGTTGGTTTGAGGTCAGGGCCTAGCGCAAGATCGCCATTTCTTGTTTTAATAAGGACTTCAATTTTTCGCTCGGCATCATTTAAGCGCTTATTGCAAGAAGTAATGAGTTTGTCCGCCTCTTCGAAAAGCTTGAGTGAATCATCTAAGCTGATGTTCGTCGTATTCATTCGCTCAAGAATTGTTTCAAGACGTGCAAAAGCAGATTCAAAATTTTCTGATTCTTGTGGGATTGGTTGATCGTGATCTTTCATTTTATAATTATTTCCTTTACAATTGAGCGAATTTTACCGTCAGCGAGGAGCGCACAGATATCTTGCTGATTTTCAATTGAATTTACTGAAGTTATAACAGAATTGGTTTTTTCATTAAAGAGGATAGCATATCCATTGCGCAATAGATTTTTCGGATCAATTGATTGAAGATGAGCAATAATATTGGCTAACCGCTCCCGATGTAAGGCTAAGTAACGTTCATATTGCTGTTCAAGTCGCTTTTCAATAGCCAAAAGCGATTTTCGAAATTGAAGAATACGAACAGTTGGTTTTAAAGCATGTAGTTGTTGCCTTAAGGCTTCTAAGCGTAGGCGCTGAATTTTGATTTTCTGTACGCTTATGTATGTAAACTTTTCTCTAAGATCATCGAGCCTTTGCATCCACATAGCCAAAATACCATAAGACGTTGCTAAATGGGGGTGGCGCAAAATGCCTATTAATTTTTGTTTGTCATGACGGATTCTTTGCGAAACAGTTTGTTGCATTCTATGTCGCACGTGATCAAGATATTGAAGCAATTGGTTTTTGTCCGGAATGACCATTGCTGCTGCTGCAGAAGGAGTTGGAGCTCTTGCATCGGCAACAAAATCAGATAAGCAGACATCTGTTTCATGGCCGACCGCTGAAATGATAGGTATTTTACTTGCATGTATTGCTTCCGCTACAATCTCCTCATTGAACGCCCAAAGATCCTCGATGCTTCCTCCACCGCGTCCTACAATCAAAACATCTGCCAGCTGATAGTCATTAAATTGTTTAATTGCGCGCGCGATTTCTGCAGCGGCTCCTTCGCCTTGCACATTCACGGGGTTTAAAATGAGGTGAAATCCAGGGAATCGGCGTGTAAGTACATTGATAATATCTTGAATAACAGCCCCTGTTGGGCTGGTAACTACACCAATGATTTTGGGGAATTTTGGTAGGGGCTGTTTAAGTTCACTCCTAAACCATCCTTTGGCTTGCAGTTTTGCTTTAAGTTCTTCCAGTCTGACAAGAAGTTCACCAAGGCCAAGGTAGCGAAGCTCGCGGACGATAACTTGATATTTGCCGGTTTGGGGATAGAGATTGAGTTCTCCTCGAATGATAACTTGTGCCCCATCTTTTGGTTGGAGCTTTAATGTAGAAGCTTCTGCGCGGAACATAACAGCACTAATTTGTGAAGAGGCGTCTTTTAAAGAGAAGTATAGGTGACCTGAAGCCTGAACTTTAAAGTTACTTACTTCACCTTGTAGCCATAAGTGTGGGAATGCTGACTCCAAGCATTGTTTGATGGCAAAAGTTAATTGGGAAACTGTTAAAACTGAAGGAGGGTGAAGTGGTTGCATAGTTGTTAGGTATATGTAGTTTTTATTTTGAGTTGGCTTAGTCATGACGAAATTTGTTCAAACTCTATTCACTATAATCCGTTTTTTCTTGAAATACAAGGAGTATAAAATTATACTGCAATGTGAGCAATGGCAAAAACATGAGGAATTCTGTGCAAAAAATTATTGTTGCTAATTGGAAGATGCACAAAACAATCCGAGAATGTGAAGAATTTATTGAGAATCTAAAACCGGTTGTTATAGATGCAAATGTCACTGTTATGTTGTCTGTGCCATTTACGGCACTATCTCAAGCAGTGAAGTCGGCTCAAGGAACAAATATTTTAATAGGCGCTCAAAACTTGGATTATCATCCGGAAGGTCCTTATACAGGTGAAATTTCTGCGCGGATGTTAAAAGAAGCTGGGGCTCACTTTGTAATTGTAGGGCATTCTGAAAGACGGCGTCTTTTTTACGAGAGTTCAGAAATTGTTAATTTAAAACTCAAAGCGGCTATGGCCTGCTCTCTCCAACCTCTCTTGTGTATCGGTGAAACTCAGGAAGAGCGGCAGTCCGGGCAAGTTGATAGTGCATTAAAAATTCAGTTGGGCCTCTCTCTTTTTGGTATTTCTGCTATTCAATTGTCAACAATCATGGTAGCATATGAACCTATGTGGGCAATCGGAACAAATCTTGTGCCTTCAAAAGAGAATCTCTTTGCGGCCCATCGGCTTTGCCGAAGACTTATAGCAGAGTCATGGAGTGTAAATGTGGCCGACAGTGTGCCAATTTTGTATGGCGGATCGGTCAATAGGGATAATGCTAGTGAGTTGCTTGGAGTTCAAGGAGTGAGTGGTCTGCTGGTAGGCGGAGCTTCACTTTCTATTGAGTCCTTTAGCAGCATCATTCGTACTCAACAAACATTAAATTATAGCTAGGTGCTTTTATATGATGACTTTTATTTATTTCGCAGCAATCTTTTTGTTTTTACTTCTCTGTGTTTTGCTCTGTGCGACGATTTTGATCCAAGAAAGCAAAAGTTCAGGCTTTGGCGCTTCATTTGGCGGTGAATCAGGTAACTCCCTTTTTGGAACATCCACTGCAGATGTGCTTAAGCGATTCACAGCTTGGCTTGCAGTTATTTTTATTGCGTCTTGCCTTTTGCTTTCTTTTTGGACTTCTTCAATGGCGCGTTCTAAGGCTTCGTCAGGACAGCCTCTTTCTGCAGAAATCGTGGACGACTAGTAGATAGGACTCTGCTAGTTTATACCCAAGCCCCGCGTTCCGCTATCGCTTCACACGGGGCTGATATCTTAAACCGCTCCCGCGGTCTAGCACAAACATAAAAAAACCGTTCCACTACGCTACAGGGGATATTTGTCTTAAACCCTTCCCGCGTAAGCTTCAAATATACACAATTCCCATCCGCATTTGAAATGATCTTTGTGCCTTTGCGCCTTTTGCCGCTTCTTTGTGTTAAAAAAAACAATCGATACACTACATAGATAGAATAGAGTATTAAATTTCGCTAAAAAGCTTATTCGAACACGTAAACCGGACTTTAGTCTAGTTCTATTTTTTTTAACACAAAGCGAGGCAGTCGGCATGACCCCATTATCGGAAAATAACGTATCATTTTTTTGAAACACAGAGGCACGGACGATACAGAGAGAACAGAACAGAATTTAGATATTTCCCCACCTTAGTGTAAAACCTCTGTGCCCCTCTCTGTGTTCTCTGTTCCTCTGTGTTTAAAAAAAACCAATTAGTGACAAAAAAAAACATTTTATTTAGGAAGAAGCAGCAAAAGGCGCAAAGGCGCAAAAAAATGCAGAAAGATGGATAGAATTGACGCTTACGGAGTTTCCCGCGATCCATTCACACACAAATTACTTGTTGCAAGACCCCGGGGAGCGGTTTAAGATATTAGCCCCGCCTGTAGCGAAAGGCCGGCAGGTCTGAAGTAGAACGTGGGGTCATAATAATTATAACGATCCAGGAACTCAAAGAATAGAAGAATGTAAACGTTATATTGTAAACTAATAAATGTAGTTGAAGGAAAGAGCGGGGCATAGATTTGAGTCAAGAAGTCCTAAAACACTTAAATATTACTATTTTTATATAAATATATATTACCAATATTGTTATAATTAAAATGGAAGAAATTGCATTTTACTTTGTTAAATGGGGGGATATATGAGCAATGAAATTCCAAAACTTTTTAAAACGAGTGAAGCCAACAAGATTCATAACATCATTGGGGAAAGTAAAGGTGAATTCAAAAATAGATTTAATATTTCAAAGGCCTTACTAAAAGAAGATTATAATTCTGATAGAGATTTAACAAATCAATTTCTTATTGCAACTGAAGGCGATGCTTTGCATACAACGCGTGATAAAAATTGGACTGCAGGATTTGGTAAAGTAGCTGTTCTTATTGATACTGCAGAAATAGATGGAGAAAGCCCCGAATATACGTACGTTATTTTAAATATTGAGAGCTTAGGTAAACGCCTTTTAATGAATCGCTCTGAATTGCGTCAATTGGAAGAAAATGCGGAGGAGCTAAAGACGGCTGTTACTAATAAATTAAAAGATTTGATTGAACAGGAAAAAGAAGTAACGGAGGCCATAGAATTCTTGCAAGACGGGGTTACTCCCGCGGATGGAGGCGAGTTTGACGACTACAGGAAAAGGTTAGTGGATTTCATTGAGATCCATTTTAAAGATGATCCATATCTTATGGAAAATTTATCCATTTTTAAAAACAACTTAGAAGCTTTGATAGATGATTCTGATTATTTAAATCATCTTAAAACTAAATTGTGGTGGAAAATTGGTGATACACAACTTGAAAAAGTAGCTATTACATTGGAAAATTTACCTAATGTTTTATATGGGGAAACAGGAAGAGCTGTATTAAACTTGCTTCCTGGAGAACTGAGTAAAGGTAGATATTCTTTAGAACTTAAGCACGACTTTATCTTTGCAAGCCGTCCCGAAAAATTCGAGAAGGACGAAGCCCCCTTTTATTCTGGAAATGGTTGGGTTATCGTCAGTGTGAAAAGTTTAGCATGTTTAGGAATGTCAGAAGATGAGGTTAAGGATAGGTTTAAAACAGCTGTTAGCAGGGAAAGGGTTGATAGAACTCTATTAGATGATGAAATATCTGCTAGAATAGAAAGTTTAAAATCATTAAACAATAAAATGTATAATGGTACAACAAGTATTTTAGATTTTATTGAAGTTTTAAAGTATGATAATAAAACTGATTTTGAGATTAAAAAGAGGGTTTTTGAAGAAACTCGAGCCTTACGCACCGAATTATTAAGATTTTCAGCTATACACCCTGATGCCGAAGTTAGAAGGAAATTAGAGACTTCCCAGTTCCTAATCAATGGAGCAAAAACTGTCGAGAAAGAAATTGAAAATTTAGAAAAATTAAATCTGGAACTTATCAATATGAAGGCAATTACGGGACATGCAATAAATGAAGATAATTTTCAAGCTGTTGATATATAGCGCTCGGTTATCAAGACACCTTAGGACTGAATTTTTTCTTGATTTCACGTAAGGTAGATTCGATTTTTTTACGTTCTTTTGGATATAGGCGGTCTACAAATAAAACGCCGTTGATATGATCGTTTTCATGTAAAATGATATGTGCATCAAAGTCATGGTATTTTTCGGTAAATATGCGCCCATCAAGATCAAGTGCCTCAATTTCAATTGTCATAGGCCTATCCACATCACCGTGAAGTTTTGGAATGGAAAGGCAACCTTCAGAGTAGCAGGATAGATCTAAGCTATAAAAAGTAATTTTCGGATTGATGAAGACGCGTATCTTATTTCGATCAATTTTTTCTTCATCTTCTTTAATGAAATAGGCGATAAAAAGGGCCAGAGAGGCATGTACTTGTGGAGCTGCAAGGCCAATTCCTTTTAACGCAAGCATTGTGTCGATCATGTTATTAACAAGTTGCCGGATCTCGTCATTGATTTCGGTGATCAAGGCGCCTTTTTTTCGCAAAATAGGATCGCCATAATAGGCTAAAGGGAGTTTCATGAATAGGCACCATAATGGGAAATAAGCATCTCAGCTTTTTTGTAATGCGAAGATTTTAGTTGTTCGTACACGTGAAGACCCTGAGCAGTACGCCCCGATTGGAAATAAAGAACGCCTAATTTATAAAGCATCTCAGTGTCTCCAGGGTTTAGTAAAAGGATCTGCTCATATTCAGCAATAGCTTCTGAGGGCATATGTAAATCGCAATAGCTGTAGGCCAGCTGTTCATGAATCCAAGGATCGTTTGGCGAATAATCCCGAAGAATTTTGAACTCTTCTATCGCTTTTTCGGCGGCGACTCTAAATTTTTGTTGAATCGCTGTGGAATGGATGCTTGAAGGAGCTAAACGCTTTTCATCCTCATCTTCTTGTCCTTGTGGGTTTATATAAAGGCTTGTGAGCAAGATGTAGGCATTTGCAAGTGCTGTATGAGCCTCCAGGCTAGTAGCTTCACATTTAACGGATTTAATATATTCTTCTACAGCGGCATTTAAAGCCATTTCCTTCATATTATAAACATCATTCCAGTGGGCCCAGTAGCTGATCTTTTCGACAGTGGTATTTAAACGAGAGAATAATTTGGGTGCTTTATAAAAGCAATGTTCTCTACCGTTTAAACTTTGTGCAAGTCGGCAAAATGCATCTGCTAATGCAGCATGGCACTCCGAATTTCCTTCCTGGTAATCTAAGATTTCTTTGGCCTTGAGCGCAAATTTTTTTTTTAACTCTTTCAATTGTTCTGGCTTTCTTGTTTGATAATAAAGTCGTAAAATAAAATAGGAAAATGCGGTTAAAAAAATAAGGGATAAAGCAAAAGCACCAAGTGAATGTTCAGATAGGAATGTGAAAAAGAAAGCAAAAAAGGTAAGTTCAAAAAGGCCAAGTGTTAAGAAAAATAGATGAAAAAAAGCGTAAGGCCACATCATTTTTGTGAATTTAATTTGGAAGTCATCAATCAATTTTGAAAGCTGTTCGCTAACAAAAAAGGGTTTTTTTTTGAGGTGTGATTCACCCTCTGGTTGTATAATCATCATGATATTACCGGAACATTTATCAATAGGTAACTTTCTATTCCGCCAATTCAAATGAGAGGGGTATAAATTAGAAGAAAGGAGCGGTTTTTTTCTTTATAAAACGAATGTAAAAAAAAAAGCAAGGTTTTTATGAAAAAATAGTTGTAAATTTTCTGAGACTCGCCTTTTTTGAGGTATTGATAGCGTACATATATTTTTTGAGAACGAATTAAAGGATAAGTAAAGAGCAGAAGCCGATTAAATATATTTTCTTTTGAGAATATCAATTTTAATGAATCTTTAAAAAATTGCATTTTATAATTAGGGTTAGTTATGTATCCGATATTTCTTTGTGCCTTTGCGTCTTTTGCGGTTTGTTAAAAAAACAATCCAGTACATTGCTTTCTTGGAATATAGGATATTTTCTTTAAATTCACATGGTCGAGTCTATGTTAATGATTTCAGGAAATGAAGATCCTATAAGTGAATTTTGCTTTATACCTTACGGGGTTATTACAAAATAATGGTGATTTATTTTGAGAAGATTACAAAATGACGATTCTTAGAAATTTCAATTTTACCAAATGAGCGCCTTTTTAAAGTGAATTTAGAGCGTCTACTAAAATCAATACCGCTCCCAGTTCTCAGGTTGTGCAATTATTGTGAAACAACCTAAGACTGCTTTTCACTTTGATTTTTCTCTTTTAAATAATCAGAACACTTTCTAGACTGAATTAATCCTTAGCCCAAATTTAAGGATCATTCATCAGACTTCAAGGATACAATATAAAAATGGTAAATAATGAAGAGCTTCTGATTGGAGCACATACTTCTGCTGCAGGTGGAGCCTATAAAGCTTTGCTGGAAGGTCAATCAATTGGCGCTACAACTATACAGTTATTTACCGCCAATCAAAGACGTTGGGACAGTAAAGCTTTGGCTCCTCACGACATCGAAATGTGGCACCGGACTCTTCTTGAAACTGGCCTTAAGCAGATCATGAGCCATGATAGCTACTTGATCAACTTAGGAGCTCCTGATGCAGAAAATTTGCATAAAAGTCGAAAGGCATTTCGTGAAGAAATCGTACGTTGCCATCAGCTAAAAATTGACTTTCTGAATTTTCACCCTGGCGCCGCTATTAAAGAGGCTCCAGAGCGATGTTTGGACCTTATCGTAGAAAGTTTACTAGAATTAGAATCTGAGGTTGCTGCGGGAGAAACTCGGCTTTTACTTGAGGCTACTGCAGGGCAAGGCTCTGCTTTGGGCTGGCGCTTTGAACATCTCGATTACATCATTTCTCGAGTAGAAAATCGTATTCCCATCGGAGTTTGCATTGATACATGCCATATCTTTGTGGCTGGATATGATATTCGCTCACCTAAAGCTTGGAATGCAACACTTGAAGAATTTGATCGTGTTGTCGGCCTGCCCAAACTGTATGCCTTTCATGTAAATGATTCAATTAAAGGCCTTGGTTCCCGAGTTGACCGCCATCGACCTTTGGGTGAGGGTTTAATTGGAATAGAGAGTTTTCACTTTTTAATGCAAGATCCCCGTACGCGCCGAATCCCTAAATATTTGGAGACTCCTGGCGGCATAGACCTATGGAAAAAAGAAATTAAGGTTTTGCGTGAACTCGCAATACCTCCACAACGTTAGAAATTGGAGATTCATAATGCGCTTAAAAATTAAGCAACTAAAAAACCCAGCTCCCGGTCGTCCATCGTTTGTCGACACTGAAGTGACTGTCAAAGGATGGGTAAGGACTGTCCGCAACCAAAAAAGCTTTTCTTTTGTTGAAATTAATGATGGTTCAACTCTATCTAACTTTCAAGTGGTGGTTAATGCAGATTTGCCGGATTATGAAAGCATGATTAATAGCCTTTCAACAGGAGTTTCAGTATCTGTTAAGGGCCTCCTTGTTATGGGACAGGGAGCAAAACCCCAGATGGAATTGCAAGCTAAGGAAATTTCCGTCATTGGCGAATGTGATCCAGAAGTATATCCTCTCCAAAAAAAAAGACATTCTTTCGAATTCTTACGTACAATCGCACATCTTAGACCACGAACAAATACGATTGGAGCTGTTACACGTTTGAGGAATGCGCTAGCATTTGCTACGCATAAATTTTTTCAAGAGCGCGATTTTTTATACATCCATACTCCTATTCTCACTGCATCCGATTGTGAAGGAGCGGGGGAAATGTTTAGGGTTACGACTCTCAATCCAGAAAAAATCCCCAAAGATGAGAAGGGTGAGGTAGATTGGACACAAGATTTTTTCAGCAAACCTACATTTTTGACTGTATCCGGACAGTTAAACGTCGAAATTTATGCATCTGCTCTTTCAGATGTGTACACGTTTGGTCCTACGTTTAGAGCTGAAAACTCTAACACATCTCGTCATCTTGCTGAATTCTGGATGATCGAACCGGAACTTGCATTTGCGGACCTAAATGACAATATGGATTGTGCCGAAGCATATATTAAGTATGTTTTGGATTATGTGTTACATGAATGCGCAGAAGACATGGCCTTTTTCGATAAACATGTTTCGGAAGGGTTAATCGAAAGATTAAAGAAAATCATCGAAGTCCCCTTTGAACGAGCTTCCTATACTTACGCTATTCGTATCTTAGAAAAATCGGGCAAAGATTTTGAATATCCTGTGAAGTGGGGCACTGATTTGCAGTCTGAGCATGAGCGTTACCTTGCTGAAGAGTTTTTCTGTAAACCTGTATTCATCACTGATTATCCAAAAGAGATTAAAGCTTTCTATATGCGAGCAAATAGCGATGGTAAAACCGTTGCGGCAATGGATCTTTTGGTCCCAAAAATTGGAGAAATCATCGGTGGAAGTCAGAGGGAAGAGCGCTATGATGTTCTATGCGATAGAATTGAAGAAGTTGGCCTAGCGAAGGAAGATTATTGGTGGTATTTGGAATTAAGAAAATATGGATCTGTTCCACATGCAGGTTTTGGAGTTGGTTTTGAGAGGATGATCCAATTTGTGACTGGGATGGACAACATTCGTGATGTGATCCCTTTCCCTCGCTTTCCTGGTAAAGTCGATTTCTAGTAAAGAGCTTGAACTAAGAATTCATAAATGAGAATTTGGATCTTAAAAAATCCCACTCTGCTCCCTAGTGGTCACAGAGTGGGCAAGCAACTATGCTAAGTATAATCTCAGCATAGCTGATGTAAATGCTTATGGGCAGCAAGCAGCTGGAGTTGGAGTGCAGATATGCTTGTAATAGTACTGTGGTACATATTTGCATTTGCGATCGCATACTTTTCTGCTTACTTCTTTTGTTTCTGTTGTATAGTAATAGCAAGGCTCATATTTGCAGCACTTTTGTGTGTAGTACTGAGGAACATACTTTACGCAGCACTTGTCATATTCTTTAGCAACATATTTGCAGCACTTCTTTTGGTAGCACTGTGGCTCACACACTGTACGCCATTCGTTGTAATAGCAAGGCTTGTAAGTGCAATATAGTTGGTAAGTGTCACCACAAGCATGTTCAAAAGGTTTGCCGCAGCAAACTTCTTGGCCATAATATCCACCTTGCGCACTATCTGCATAGCCGCCGTTATTGTAGTCTTGTCCTTGCATTTGACCATAAGAACCTTGGGCATATGCACCTTGGCTATAGTCTTGTTGACCATAAGATCCATTGCTATAATCTTGTTGACCATAAGAACTACGGCTATAGTCTTGTTGACCATAAGTTCCGCGATTATAGTCTTGACCATAGGATCCGCGGTTATAATCTTGTTGACCATATGATCCACTGCTATAGTCTTGACCATAAGATCCACGGTTATAGTCTTGTTGACCGTATCCACGGCCATAGCTTCCATCATTATAGCTTGGATTTTGGGACATGTTCATGTTAGACATATCTTGATTAGAATCCCACTGTTGTTGGGTGTTCTGTGTTCCAGAAGTCATTGTATCAGCACCATAAACTGTGCTAAATAAACCCATAGCAGCAAGACATAAGGATAACATTTTTTTCACGGTGGCCTCCTATTTCTTGTTAATAATTTTTCACAAAGGATAATCGTTTTCTGTTTACCCCTCTTAAATCTGGAAATCCAAATCGGAGGGGAGTAAATCAACGGTTACGCTTAATCTCCTTTTGGCAGATTTGTGATTTTATGACAACTTTTGTTTTTAATTGGTGTTAATTCTTCTCTATGATATGAGTATTAAAGAGCTAAAAAAAAGTAATGAGTTTCGTAAAATTATGCAAAAAATAGTCATAAAAATTGGAAGTAGTGCTTTAACGCAAGGAACCACTCGTTTGTCCCTGCGTTTTATGCTATCTTTAGCTCAGCAAATCGCAGAGCTAAGAGAGCAAGGGAATCAAGTTATTCTTATTAGTTCTGGAGCAATTGCAGCCGGTAAAGAGCTCTTGCATAGCTCTAAAGAAAGTTCTACAATTCCCACTAAGCAAATGCTTGCATCAGTAGGACAAGCAAAATTAATGCAAAGTTGGTCTGAATTATTTGCTTTGTTTGATATCAACGTCGGTCAGTTATTATTAACACGCGATGATTTTTCCGATCGCAAACGCTATTTAAATGCGCGTGACACGTTTTCCAGCTTATTGCTCCATCGCATTTTACCAATAGTTAATGAAAATGATACAATTGCCACAAAAGAAATTCGGGTTGGTGACAATGACAATTTAGCAGCATTAGTAGCAACTTTAATTGCGGCAGATATGATGGTTTTATTAACCGATCAAGAGGGGCTTTATACTTCAGATCCGCGGTTTAATACTTCAGCTGAACTAATTAAAGAAGTTCGCCATATTGATCAGAAAATTTTTTCCTTGGCAGGGGGTTCAGGGTCTTCTTTAGGGACTGGGGGCATGTTCACCAAAATTGAAGCTGCCCATATCGCTGTACAGTGTGGTACAAAAACAGTTATTGCTTCTTCAAATCGACCAAATGTTTTAAAAGAAATTGTTGACGGCGAGGCTGTTGGAACTTTGTTTTTGCCGGAGACTTCTTGGCTTGAAAGCCGGAAACGTTGGCTATTGTCTGACAAACGGCAAGGTGCTTTGTGCGTGGACGCTGGTGCAGCCTCAAGTATTCAAACAAAAGGTTCCAGCTTGCTGCCATCAGGAATTACAAATACTATACAAAATTTTGAACGTGGCGCTACCGTACAAATTGTCGATCCTTCTGGGCAAACAATTGCAGTAGGAACGACGAATTATGGAAGTAATGAGATTGCTAAACTGATTGGAAAGCATTCAAATAGAATTGAAGAACTCTTAGGATACAGTTATGGGCCTGAAATTGTTCATCGAACGGATATGACTCGCATAAAATGTAAAGCAGAGTAGATATGAATTCTAATGTAGATTTACAAGAAATCGGCGCTAAAGCTAAAGAGGCGCATTATGCACTGGCTTCAGCGTCAAGCGATAAAAAAAATCGTGTGCTTACAGCGATTGGCACACATCTTACCGAAGCAAAAGAGTTAATTTTATTGGCAAATCGAGAGGATTTGTCTCGAGCAAAAGTTGGAGGCCTAAGTGAAAGCATGCTTGAGAGGCTTTCACTGCAGAACCGTTTTCCGGAACTTTTAGCTGACATTAAAGCACTTATTGCCCTCCCCGATCCTATAGGCGAAGTTTACGAATCCAAGAGTTTGCCTAACGGGCTAGAAATTTCAAAAATGCGCACATCAATTGGGGTGCTTGGCGTTATTTATGAGTCTCGTCCAAATGTGACGGTGGATGTGAGTATGCTTGCGATCAAATCGGGGAATTGTGCCATTTTGCGTGGAGGTTCAGAAACGATTAATACGAATAAAGCTTTGGTAATGCCGATACAAAAAGCTCTTTCTTCTGAAGGGCTGCCAATAGAATGTATTCAGCTTATAGAAAGTACTGATCGCAAATTTGTAGAACAGCTTTTGCAGTTACATGCATATGTTGATCTTATTATTCCTAGAGGCAGCAATACTTTGCAGCAATTTTGCCGAGACCACAGCACAATTCCTGTTATTACCGGTGGTATAGGAATCTGTCACTTATACGTTGAGGAAACAGCAAAACTTGATTGTGCTATTGAAGTGATCACAAATTCTAAAGTACGACGGCCAACAGTTTGCAATTCGCTAGATACCCTCCTTGTGCAGGAAACATTAGCGAATCATTTTATTCCATTAGTGATTTCGAAAATGGCTCCATTGGGTGTTAGTTTTAAATTGGATGAAAGAGCAATGAAATGTGTGGATGAGAACATGCTCACGCATTGCCAAAAGGCGGTTGCAACTGATTGGGATCAAGAATGGCTAAATCTCACTTTAGGCTTAAAGGTCGTGAAAGAGTTGGATGAAGCGGTTGCGCATATTAGACAACACAGCACGAATCATAGCGATGGCATTCTTACAGAAAATAAGGAACAAGCTATTCGATTTATTAATGCAATCGATTCTGCAGCCGTTTATGTGAATGCGTCTACTTGTTTTACGGACGGAGGCCAATTTGGCCTTGGCGGAGAAGTCGCGATCAGTACACAGAAATTACACGCTCGAGGCCCAATGGGCCCTAATGAACTGACTTCTTATAAGTGGGTGGTCCATGGTAATTATCAAACACGGCCTTGATCTTAAAACTCAATATTCTAGGAATGTCGAGCTACTTGAGTTGATCCCCAGTTTTGAAGATGCATTAGTCTTGACCAAAGACTAAATATCCTAACCCGATATCATATCACTGCACTAGAAATCAATCAAACTTGTTCAAAAGAAACAGTGCAGTCAGGCTGAACGTTAAATTTTAATGTCCCATTTTCGGAAAAAAGATAATTGATTCTTTTTGCCAATGGGGCCGTAACCGATTTTACACTATCACAATGAGCTATTGTAATTTCTTTTGCCTTTGGTAAAAACAAAGTATCTTTCGTGCTATCCTTATTGCATTTTTTTAATGTAACAGTTTCTGCATTAGGAAGCAAAAGGTTGGACAAAGAAATGGAAGTCCTCTGTTCCATTGCATTTTTTTAAAATGACATGCTTAGCTTTAGGCAATACTAATTCTAAAATGCCAATTTTTTTTCCATTGAAATATTCCACTGAAGGTAACGTGATTTGACTTAGATTTTTGCATTTGATTAGATTGGCTGTTTTTACTGATTTGAGAAATAAGACCTCTAAGTTTTCACAAGATTCGAAATTAATGCTTTTAAGCTCCTGAAAAGGAATCTGAGTAATTTTAGTATCCTTTAAAAAAAGTTGTATAAGTTCTGGAAGTTGTGTTGACAAGTTTATTAGATCATTATCTAGAATTTCACCCCCTTCAAGGCATAACGTATTTAGTTTAATTCCATCTAAATTCTCAATAAAAGACTTAACTTCTGACATTTCTTTAAAAAATAAAGATTGTCCGAAAGATTCTAATTTATTAAAACTTTTTTGTATGCTTAAATCTAATCTAGTTTCAGAATATACTGTAAGATTCCTTAGTGAAGGGCATAATTGTCCAAGGGATCGGAATAGGCTATCAGAAAAATAACTATCATGTATTGTTAGCGAAAGAGGTATCGCCGTAGCTAACTTTTCTATGAGAATTAATTCTTTGACGACCATTTGCGATTGTTCAAATAAAGTCTCTGAAAGTACAACCTCACCCATTTCCCCTAATGTGCAATAGCTGTTTGATAATTCTTTAAGAATGTTCATAGCATCCTTTACTTCTAATGAGTATTCCGCAAGATTTTTTTTGTTTAGACAGTCTTCTAGAATTGCGTAGGATTGTTTTTTCCCATGGCTTAAGGCTATCCAAATTAAATCTAATATTTTTTTATCAAAGCCTATTTGCAAAATTTCCGGAATTTCTTCTAACGTTAGATGATCCTTTAAAAAGTCTAAAGATAGCTTTCGAAGTGAGGTTATATAATGTTCATCAGAAAGAATTAAAAGAGCTATCACATTATCTTTGCTAATTGAAATTTCATTTACTTGTAGATATTTTACAAAATCAATTACAAGATTTTAATCGTAATCATCTGTTCTCAGAAAAATGTTACTATTTTTGCTTTCTAGAGTGTTATTTTGTAAAGCTTTCTTAAATTTTTCACTTAACCCGATTAACCGCTCTTTTGAAATTTTAAATTCTTGAAATGGATTACTTGTTGAAATTGTGATTTTCTCAACATTTAAAAGTTCGTCCGAGGTTAAATTAATTTCATTAAACAAAAATTTTTGGTCTGAAGCTTTAGCCTCTATAATATAAGGCTTTAATTGAAGCATTTTTTGGACTAGATCCCACTGTTTAGATTTTCCCGCCAAATCTAAGATCGATTCATTTGCAAATAATCTCCATGTAGGGGAAAAATGCACGTTTGGATCTGGTTGATCCAACATCTTGTCTACCAAGTCCCAGCACCCTTTTCTAGCGGCTAACCATAAAATGGTGCCCTCCGGAGGCCCTTTATTCACATTTACATTTGAATTACAATTTAAAATTTCTTCCACAAGATCATATTGATTGCCTTTTAAGGCAAACCATAAAAGCGTCTTATCTTTATCTTCTTCTTCAAATGCACATGCATTAACATCGAAGCTAGGGTTAGAAACCACTATTTTGTGTAAGAGTTCCCATTGCTTTTCTTGTACTGCAAAAGTTAAAAAAGTAAATTCTTTTTGTTCAAAAAGAGAATAATGAACACTGAAAGGCACCGTGATATTAACATTTGATTTCAAATTTAACATCTTTCCAACTAACTTCCATTTTTTAGCTTTTAGAGCCCTTATAAAAAGGCTTTCCCCTTTTAAAAGTCCATTTTCAGGGCATGACTCAAAATCTATATTTGGATATTTATCTAACATCATTTCAACAATTTCCCATGCATGTAGCATCGCAGCCCAAGTGAGAGGGGTAAGACCCACTTCTTCACCTTCAAGAACACCTTCATTCGAATTAATTAATTTTAGCATGTTCTCTGTTAGTGTATGGCCAATTTGAATCTTATTTTCATTACCTTTATCAATAACAAACAATGGAACATTAAATAACATTACTCTTAATGGGCAGGCACTAATGTTCATTTTAGAATTGTTCAACATGATTTTTACGATATCCCAATTACCTTCTAATACAGAGGCCCATAAAGGTGTTAAACCTTTATAGGGCCCCTCTGTGTAGCATAAATCGGGAATAAAATTAGGCATATTCACAATCTTTCTAAGAGCATCCCGTTCCTCATTACGGCGATAGATAGAGTTAAGTTCCAAAAATGAATCCCTGCCTATATTAGGCCCTTCTAAGAAGCATGCATGAACATTTGCATGGGGATTTCCATCCAGCATTTTGTGAATAAGAGGGTAATCTCGGTTACATGCAGCCCATAAAAGAGGGGTTGAACCTTTGTATTCTCCCTCAAGGACACAAGAATTAATATTTGCATTTGGATTTAAATCCAACATTTTTTGCACAAGGCTCCATGCGCCAAATGTGGCAGCCCAAGTAAGAGGGGTTGAGCCATTATTTACGCCCGCGAGTGAATAAGCATCGACATTTAGATTTGGATTTAAATCAAGCATTAATTCAGCTATTGCTAGCCCTTCAGTTCCATTTCCTGAAGCGTAAAATAAAGGTGTTTGACCTGCTAATTTTCCTTCATGGCTGCATTTTTCATGATCTAAGTTAGGTATTTGCAACATTTTTTTTGCAAGGTTCCATTGATTTTAAAATACAAGTGAATAAAAAAGAGTGAAGCCTTTAAATGGGCCTTCTGTGAATGGAAGATTAATATCTATCTCAAAATCATCCTCCTCTTCAAAAGAGCTTTCAGAAGAATTGTTAAAAACAGAGGCGTCGAAAATTTTTTTTAAAATAAAATGATTGTCCAAAAATGTACCAATTTTGTTCCAGTCTTTATTTTGTAAAGCAGTTGACAAATCTTCCTGCCAAGAAGGTTTAAAGTTACTCACATTATAAGAATCTAAAATCGATTTCCCATAACTTTTTGTCCCAAAAGAGTTTTCGCTTAAAGCTGCCTGAGCAATTTCTTCAACCTTATTATCTGAAAATTCACCTTCGGTTCTATTTTTTTTTATCGGATCTTGAGTTTGATTTTCCTCTGCTCTTTCTCTTTTTTTTGGTTCGATATTGGCGGAAGTACTTGAAGTACTCAGAGTATTACAACTTGAAGCTGGATTAAACTGCATATAAATTCCTTTTTTCGAATATGGCAACTATTTTAAATACAATAAGAGTATAGTTTATTAAAAATTAGAAAGCAATTTTTTTAAAATGTTATTTGCAGTCGAATCTACTATGCGCTAGCACGCTAGCTTGAACTGCTTCAGTAAATTAGCTTAAATCCATTCACCTACTCAGTCTTCTATTAATTAAAATGCCTTCCCCCCTAGATCACGGAGCCCCTAGTTGTCTTATTTTTTTATTAAAAAATAGCCGCACGCGCTTCAAACTGAAATAATATGTTTGCTTTATTATGGGAATAATTCAATTAGAAAAATGAAAATTAGATCCGCTTTACATTTACAAGGGAAAGCCTGTTGACTTATTTTTGGTATAAATGGTACATTAGTTAAAAACTTTCATTTTTTTGAAGTCTACAAATTTAAATATAAGGTCTTTCATATGAATTTTACTTTACCTGCTGACAAAATTGTCCTTTTGAACTCTGAAACTTCAAAGAATGTATTTACTATTACAATTGTAGATAAGAAAGGGATGAAAAATTTCAACGGCCGCGCGATATCTACTTTAAGGACAATGCATACTGCTTTAAAATCAAAGGCCCAGATAACATTCGACAAAGAATTAAACTCTGACATCAGCACAATCGCAAATGCCATCTATTCACGCTATGAATCCCGCTATAACGATTCCTGGTGGCAGAGTATTTTAGATACATTCACCCGTTGTTTTGGTGGCGAAATACAACTTGAGAAAGTCCAAAGAATTAGAGATAAAATTCTTATTTTAGCCAAAGTTCCACTCCAAAATGAGTTAAATAAAAGTTCCTCTGATGAATTAAGTTCGTCAGGTAAATCATGTGAGTCTGGCGAGTCCTGTGAGTCTAGTGATTTGTGTCCTCAGAATGTTCAAAAAATGTTGGATAATGAAGAAGTTCGTGCATTTAATCGCGAGTCAAGTACTCTTGAAGCCATAGAAAACACTCGAGCATACAACTTATTAGATTTTGTTAAATCCTTGCCAAATGAGTTAAAAAATAATGAGAAAGTTGCCTTGGCATGTGTGAAAAAAAGCAGTTCTATTTCCTTACCCGAAGTTATACAATTATTTTCAGAAAGATTGAGGACAGATGAAAAAATTGCTTTACAAATTGTTCAAAAAAATGGCGTATGTTTAAAGCACCTTCCACAAATGCAAGATAATGAAATTGTCGTCGTTGCTGCAATAGAAAATGTTAGTAAAGTACACACGAAAGACGTCATAGCATGCATTTCAAAAAGGCTACTTGTGAAATTAGAGAGCAAGATAAAACAGTGCTCTAATACTCCCACCAATCCAGGCCATCAAAAAAGTAATTCATATAGCCCAAATCCACAACAACCCTTTCCTAGCTTTTTTAATCAACAGCCTTTCCCAAACTTTCAGCAACAACCTTTTCAAAACTTTAATTCACAACCCTTTTCCAACTTTTTTAATCAACAGCCTTTCACAAATTTTCAGCAACAACCTTTTCAAGGCTTTTTTAATCAACCTTTCACCAGCTTTAATCAGCAACAATCTTTTCCAAATTTTTTTTATCAGGAAAACCCCTTTACAGGATTTCCTGGCTTTTACCAGCAACAATCAAATGCAAATTTTAACTACCAATCGTATCAACAGGAGTCAGAACCAGTTCAAATTAAGTCACCATGGGTCTGTCCGAAAGAACTTGAGGATGATAATATCGATAATAATTTACAGATCAAACGTATTTTAAAGGAAAATCATGATTGTGGAATTAATTTAATCGGTATAGAGGGGTTAAATTTGGAAAATTTTGAAGCAAAGGTTTTTCTAAAAAATATTGCAAAAAAAACATTATGTAAAATGCTTGATATCGATTTTTTGGCGTCAGATGATGAGATAAAGAAAAAATATAAAAAAGTGGTTCTTAAAGTGCATCCTGATAAGAATGTAGACAATAAATTTGCAAAAGAAGCTTTTCAATGCCTTAATGCTGCGTTTACTTTGAAAGATTTGGAATAGTGTCCGCTTGAAGTAACTCGACATTCAATGTCACAGTTTCTAAAAGTGTCAGCATGACTAAATTAGCTTTACATTCAGATCTTGCTATTCATATGAAAAAATTTTTAAGTCTCGTGCTTCTTTCGCTGGCTACCGCAGCTCTGCGTTTGTTTCTCCGAACCCCGCGTTCCGCTATGCTACACACGGGGCTTTTATGTTAAATCGCTTCCGCGATCCAAGGTAGTCAATATTGTTTAAGGACCTGTTTTCGATCGCAGAAGCGATTTAACGTTATAGCCCCGGGTTAGGGTGCAGCGTTAGCGGAACGTGGAGTGGGATAGGTCAGATAACAGAGCTGCGGAAGCAGTGAAAGAAGCATGCGATTTAAAATCGTTTCATGAATAGATGATTCAAACCATAGCTAGAACCTAAGCTTGTTGACCAACTGTTGATAGCGCTCATTAGGTTAGCGTCTGACTCGACATTGAATGTAGTTACTTTATCGTGTTCACGTTTTAGAGGCGAATGTGTATGACCAAAAACTGAAAACTTGGTATTTTCGTTATTTATATTACACAATATTATAGTTCGTAACCTTCAATGTTTGTTTTTGGCATTCTTTGAAGGCCTCCATAATCAGGAATTTTATTTGGCATTGATAATGGCTTATGTGAGATTCTAAATCTTTAATATTGTTCTACAAGTATGAGTTTAGAGACAAAAGACAAAAATATATTTAGTATGGTCCAAGTTAATCTGCTTTAGATTAGATGTCGCATAGATTTTGGATTATTTCAAACGACTCAAAGAGAAGGACGTGATATGAGTGTAATAAGCACAGATGAACGGATCACTTTACCTACTTTTTCATGGTTAGAAGCTATCAAAACACCTCTTCAAGCTAAAGGAAAGCGGATAGATGGGACCCCCTTTTCTGTTGAAGAAAGTCTTGAAGACGATTTTTTAATGACCGGGCGTAAATGTGTAGATCGCTTTATAGAAAAAGGTGGGCTCTTCCACAGTGTAAATCCATTTTCACTGCATGAAAATGAAAAATTACCCTTTTCCATTCTACTCAATGACGAGATTCGACCTAGTTGTTCTTTAGGCTGGTGCCGTTCTCAAGTTCTGTTTACAAAATTATCTGAATTTGCTCCCTACAAAATTACTCTTTTGCATCCACATGCCACTCGCTACGGCTTTGACCCCTATAATGATCAAGTTAATTGGGATGAAGAATCTGTCCCGGATGAGTTTAATGCGTGGTCTGTGAAAGAAAAGGTCACCCGAATAGGCTATGAAAACTTATCTGAATGGAAAAAATTAGAAGAAGGTCATATTCCGGAAGATCTGAAACCCATCAAGGAGTATTATGACAGGTATTTTACGGTAGATAATGAAAATCAAAATAGGCGTGTTTATATCACCTTTGCAGCTAATGCCCATGTAATTTTAAAACGCTTAAATGAAGTGAACAAAAAGCTCGACAATGTCGTGGTAGTTCACATTGATCTAAATGATCTGATCACCAGTCCACACGATAATCTTATTCCCGCACTCTCTGTGCAAGCTTTTGCCGCTTTCTCTCTGCTTCTGGATAATGTCCTTGATTTGAGTGCCCTAAAAGATTAGCAAAGTTATCACATTTATTTAATGGATTATTCACATGTGTTTGAGCACCATTTTTTTAGTATTTCAAATATTTTTCAATTGTGGCGTTTATGCGAATGCTGCTAAAACTGAAACGCCAAAAATAACTGTAATTGGAGCTGGTTTGGCTGGATTGACAACAGCTTATCGTTTACAAACAATGGGATACTCCGTCGAACTTTATGAGGCAAGAGATCGGGCTGGAGGACGTATTTGCACGGCATACTTTGGCGATTCCTACGAAGAATTGGGAGGAAAAAATATTGATGACGCTTCTAATCCTAAAGATATGTTGGATTTGATTTGTGAATTTGGGCTCCATGTAAGTTCTTCCGGGACCAGTGATCCAAGAAAAAGGATGAATCTCTTGAATGGAGAAGTGAGCCCATTTTTAATGGCCTTTAGAGAAGGTCCTGAACCAAGTGAAAGTAATTATGCAAAGCTAAAAGAAAAAATGAATGATTTTAAAAGCTTAGCAGATTTAATGGACTTTTTTTTTGGTAAAAGTCATCTGAGCCATCAATGCATGGAATGGATCATGAGTGGCTATGAGGGTACAGATCCTAATGCGTTAACTCCACATTATTTAGACATTTACTTTTGGAAGTTTTACAAAAGGTATTATGAAATTAGCCATGATCTGGAGCGTAAAGATCAAATTCATGTATTAAGAAGCGTCAAAGGAGGTAATAGTCTATTAATAAAAGCACTGACAGGTAGGTTGGATGGCCATATTCACTATAATATGCCATTACGAAGAATTGTACGTTGTAAATCTAATAAACGTATCATTTTAGATTTTGGCACAAAAAATCCTGTTGAAACGGATTACCTTGTCTTAGCCCTACCTTGTTCAACGCTACGTGATGTGAAAATTGAGCCGAGTCTTATCCCTAATGATCAAATGCTTGCAATTCAATCATTACAATACGGAACAAATGCAAAAATTCTTCTCCCCATAAAAGGAATTGATGAATTAACAGCAAGATCTCTGATAACCAAAAACATGTCTACTTGGATGAATGAAGATTTTTCAATTATGACATTTTATTACAGTGATCAGAAGGGTATTTTTGATTGTCAATCATCTGAAGTCCTCCAAAATATGTTGAGTACCGAAATTTCTACCGTTTGTTTACTTCATCCTGAAATTGAATTTCCCTTAGGACTTAATCCTTGTTCGAGGAAGGAAGTTCTTGACACTGTCTATGATCAACCTGTAGGTATCAGTTGGATGAATGAAGAGTTCTCTAAAGGAAGTTATTCGAATTGTGGAATAGACAACTTCATTGCCTTTCATGATAATTGTGAAGAATATCAAGAAAAAGTTCTTTCTGTATTTCGATCAATTGATGGCAGTATTTTCTTTGCAGGCGAACATACAGATATCGATGATTTTGCGACGATGGGAGGAGCGGTCCGTTCCGGAGAAAAAGCCGCGAGAATGGTGGACCGTGAATTAGAGAATAGATCATTTAAATAAGTTTTTAAAAATTTCAGGCCGACTCAAGTAGCTCGACATTTAATGTCGAGTCAGGTGCTAACCTAAAACGGAAGCTGTGGCCTTTTCCTAAACACCGTTATGTTTCTAAAATGTCAGTTAGAATAAACTTGAGCTTGTACTGCTGACCAAGATTGATAGCGTCAATTAATTTAACGCCTGACTCGACATTGAATGTCGAGCTACTTTAGTCGATCTCACAGATTGGAGTCGAATGCCTGCTGACTGAGGATTGATAGCCTCCTTTCAACCTTATTATTTTTTCTCTTGAACTCGTTTGTTTTTTCAGGTAAATTTTTCTGAAAATCATTTAACCTATTACCAGGATCATTTTATGAAAGGAAAATTAATCAAGTTTTTGATTGGAGTGGTTTTAGTCTCATCTCCCTTTACAGGATATGCTCAAGAACAGCCCGTTGCACAAGTGCATAAACCACCAATCCTAACAACGACAGCCATTATTGAAATTTATGAAACAGGTCAATTTAAGGGCATCGTACTGATTGAACGAGGAAAAGCTCCATTTGGCAAAGCAATTCCGGGTGGAAAAGTTGAATATGGCGAAACTGTTGAGAAATGCAGTTAGAAGGGAAATGATGGAGGAGGTCAACCTTCATTTAACTGATTTGAGACAATTTCATGTTTATTCTGATCCTACTAGAGATTTTAGACACCATTCAGTAGAAGTAGCGCACACTGCAAAATCTTTTCAGCTCCCTATAGCTGGAGATGATGCTGCAAAAGCCTTTGTTGTCAAATTAGAAGATATTCCATGGAGTGAACTTGCTTTCGATCACTTTCAGGTTTTAAAAGATTACATCGAGTGCAGGAATGGGAATCAATCTTTAGCTATGCCGAAACCTTAAATGTGAGATTAAATATGTTTTCAAAAAATGTTTTAGCGGCAATTTTTTGTCTTACATCCCTCGTAGCTGAAGCAAAAATTGTAGAGACTCGTCACATTGAAGACGTTATTCCTTTAATAGACGATGAAACTTGGCTCTTGGTTGATCTTGACAACTGCATGTTTGAAGGAGCGCAAGCTCTAGGTCATGCAAATTGGTTCTACGATGAATTACAACTAAGAATGCAAAAAGGAATGAGTCGAGAAGAAGCAATAGCGGATGCGTACCCTTGCTGGATCGAAACTCAAAAAGCTTGTAAAGTAAAACCTCTTGAAAATAGTTTTGTTCCTACTTTGTTAATGCTACAGAGCAAGGGTATAACGATCATGGGATTGACTCATCGACAACCTTCAGTTGCTGATTCAACAGTCCGACAAGTCCATTCATTGGGATTTGATTTTTTAACAACAGCTCCCTCTAAAGAAAGCTTTGTTGTTTTAGCTAAAACTCCTACCCTGTATTTTCAAGGAATATTGTTTGTCGGTGACTACAATAAGAAAATTGACATTTACGAACCTTTCCTTTCAATGATCAAAAAAACGTTGCCTAAAAAAATTGTTTTCATTGATGACAAGCGAAAAAATGTTGATGAGCTGGAAAGTTTAGCCAAATATGGCATCGATTATGTGGGAGTACATTATACTGCTATAGAGCATTCAAAACCGGTATATGTACGAGAAATTGCTGAATTCCAATACAAGCTTTTAAATCAAATTATAAGTAATAAGGCTGCTACTCTTCTTATGGAAAGCGGTCTTGAGTGTCTTCGGCTTAATGTTGAATTAAGCTAGTTGATCGCTTGCTACTGCGGCCAAAGCGTCCTGGTTAGTATCTTCTTCTGCCTCAGGTTCTACCCAGCGTCCATGCTTCTTGATCAGTTCAACTAATCGCTCAACTGCATCCGCAAAGCTAATATCTTTTTCGATGCACCCTTTGCCAACATAAAGATCAATCATTCCAGGCTTAGACCCTACATATCCGAAGTCGGCATCTGCCATTTCACCGGGTCCATTGACAATGCATCCCATAATTGCAATTTTAACTCCCGGAAGGTGCGAAGTGCGCTCGCGAATACGCTGAGACACGTCTTGTAAGTCAAAGAGAGTTCTGCCGCAACTTGGACAGGAGATAAAGTCTGTTTTAAATGTCCGCATCCTTGCGGCTTGCAAAATATTAAAACTTAAATTTCGTAAGAGATCGATTTCGTAAGGTCCCTCAAGCCAAATCCCATTTCCCAAACCATCGCATAAAAGTGCTCCGAATTCAGCTGAAGATTGAATAATGAGATCTTCTTTAGAGCAGGTGTAGCTGAAGTTCAAAATAACCGGAGTTTGGATCTTTTCAGTTTGAAGCCATTCAAAAAAGTTCCGACAATAGTGCAAACGGTTGTTTTCAGGAGCAAGAATAATCAGTGAGGGCTGAAGTTCCTTGAGCATTGTCCATAGCTGGGGAGTTTCATCCGAAATTATAATGGCATAAGGAATTGCTCCTGTAGGCATCAGCATGAAACGAGATGCTTTAGCTTTAATTTCATGCGCAGATATTGCATCGGATAGTGAAAGAATTTCTACATCGCAGGGGTTAGAATTCTGGCAAAAGGAACTAACTCCGATCTCATGCAATTTTTTGAGAACAGGTGTATAATCCGTTGTATGTTTTTCTAAAAGAACAATGCTGTCAGCGCTGGAGCTTTTAAGTTTTGGACGTCCCATTTGCACATCACAGCCCAGTTTTTTAAAAAAGTCAGGACTTAAAATGTCTTCGTTAGATACTCCCAGGAAGACGGTTCCATCGCGGTGTAAAGAAATGTGTTTTGGAAAAGTAACCTGGCGTTTTTGAATGGAGTCGATTTGACGAAAAGTTTCCCTAAATGGGTGCGTTCCTTCGCTTCTCTCATATTGAGAAGCAATGGCGATCAACCTCTGGCAGGGATCGATTTCATGCCATGCATCTTCAGTCAAAGAAACTCGAATAGTGTCCCCAATACCGTCAAGGAGAAGTGTTCCAATTCCCATTGCAGATTTGATGCGTCCATCTTCACCTTGTCCTGCCTCTGTAACTCCTAAGTGGAGAGGATAATCCCATCCCAAAGTGATCATTTCGGCGGCCAATAAACGATAAGCTTGAATCATCACCAAAGGATTCGAAGATTTCATGGAGAACATGAAGTCATGATAACCATTGTTCCGGCATACCCGAGCAAACTCTAAAGCAGACTCAAGCATTCCACGAGGTGTATCCCCATAGCGGTTCATAATGCGATCGGAAAGGGAACCATGGTTTGTACCAATGCGCATAGCTCGTTTTAATCGCTTGCATTTTTCAACTAGGGGAGTAAATTTTTCTTCAATTTTTTCAGTTTCTAATGCATAGGAACTGTCGTTATAGTCGATTGTTTTGAAAGAAGCTCTTTTATCAACAAAGTTGCCTGGATTTACACGGACTTTATCTACGAAATCAATCACACGCAATGCAGCCGGCGGAAAGAAATGGATATCTGCAACAAGCGGTATTGTGTATCCACGTTTAATAAGTCCATTTTTAATACCTTCACAAGCATCTGCTTCTTTCATACCTTGAACTGTAATACGGGCAATTTCACAGCCTGCATCGGCTAGGCGAGCAATTTGATCGATTGTGGCTTCTATATCACGTGTGTTAGACGTGGTCATCGATTGGATGCGAACAGGGTTGTTGCCTCCAACTCCCACATTTCCAACCATGACTTCTCGAGTCTTGCGCCGAATCGTTTTGTAGATTGACTCGCAATATTTTATCATTATTAGCCTTAAAAACTTATTGTTTAAAGGCCATTTTATCGTCTTGGAATAATGTTGTCTATTGAAAGTTGGAGTTGGTTAAAATGACTACTGATTAGAATAAGGTATTTATGTTGGCATTTCTGACTCAATTTTCACAGCCGTCATAAGCTTTAAAGCTATTTTCTTATCTAGATTCATTATAATTCCAAGGATAAACCCACTTACTTAAAAAGTATAAAGACAGATGAAGGTCACTCCAATGAATAAAATGGAAGAAAAATTAATTTAAATTTGTTTAACATTGTGCCTTAGATCTTAATGTAATTTATTGCTTCAAAAATCATAGTTTAACTGGACTAGCCCGCTTGGGTATGACTGAGAAGAGCTTAAGCTGCATGACAGCTCCTTACCAATAGCGCTAAAGAGTGGCATTCCGCTTCCTAGGATCACTGGAATCACAGATAAGGTCATGGAATCTACCATCTGCAAATTTAGAAACTGTGATACCGTCACACCTCCATCAATCCAAACATGTTTGATGCCGTCTGCATGCAAATTATTGACTAGTTGAGTCAAATCCCCTTGAAAAAGTTCGGCTTCACTTCTGACAGTTTTTAGGGTGTTGCTAAGAACGATGATTCTTTTCCCTTTGTAGGGCCAGTCTTGGACGGTAGCAGCTATTTCGTAAGTATTGCGTCCTAGAATTACTGCATCTATACTGTCGAGCAGTTTCTGAAATCCGTAATCATCATCAAATCCACCAACTCGATCGAGCCAATCAAGACTGCCGTCTTGACGAGCTATGTATCCATCGATACTCGTCGCGATATAAATTGTAATTTTAGGGCGGTTAACTGTATTCACGAGATGTATTCCTTTTTGTGTGAAGAAGCTGAATAAATTGATCTAGTATTAAACAATAAAGATTGGCAAGCAAGAAAAAAAGTAATGTCCCAGCTTGCATTTTTTTTAGCATATTTTACTGGGTTTCAGTATAATTATTTAGCGTTGAAGAATTTCAACTTATGACTAATTGGAGGGAAATTGAGAGCGATCAGATATCATCAATTTGGATGTCCTTCAGATGTATTGCAAATCGAGAAGGTGGAGATGCCCCTTTTTAAAGATAATGAAGTGCTTGTTCAAATGCAGCTAAGATCTATCAATCCCTCTGATCTCTTAACAATTCGGGGCAGATATCCAAGTCGTATCAAACTACCCGCGATTCCAGGCTATGAAGGCGTAGGAGTCATAGTTGACAAGGGAACAGCCGTCACTGATTTATTAATTGGCCAAAGAGTTTTGGGACTAGGAGGAATCTGGTCATATACGAACAAAGGCAGTGGAGGTTTTTTGCAATCAATGCAGAAAACAGGGACATGGCAAGAGTATGTAGCGATGAATGCCGAAACAATTGTGCCAGTTCCAAATGAAATAGATGGGTCTACAGCTGCTCAACTATACATAAATCCTTTGACGGCTTGGTTAATGTTGAAATATGAGCTCAAGTTAAGAAAAGGTGATATATTTATTGCCAATGCGTGCGGGTCAGCAATCGGACGTCTTTTTGCTGAATTTGCTTTGATCTTTGGGTATGAGCTGATCGGGGTAACACGGAGCGATGCTTACGATGAAAGCCTAAACCAACTTGGCGTCAAAAAGGTTATTAACACTGCAAAAGTACCTCTTGTTGAGACTCTCCTCGCTTATACAAGAGGTCGAAAGGTTACAGCTGCACTAGACGCCGTAGGCGGCAAAGATGGTGTAGAGCTTGCTCATTGTGTTCAGGAAGGTGGGACTATGCTTCTTTATGGGTTGCTATCTGGAGAGCAACATCCTCACAATATCCATGCCTTTCTAAGTTCAAGTATTAAAATTAAAAATTATCGATTAAGAGATTGGGTTCTTACAACACCTTTAAAGCAGAGAATTTCCATTTTCTTAGACATGATAGATCATTTTGTTCGATACCAGATCTCCCTTCCGTCTGGGCCCATATTTGATTTAGCTGAAATCAAGAAAGCAGTCGAATCCGCAGAACTGCTTGATAGAACAGGCAAGGTTTTGTTATCTGGATGATTGTTTTCTCATAAAAAGACAATACTTTTTCTGTAAAATATGAATTAGAATTCCCTGTTATAAGGATTCCTTGGCTGTTTTTCTAAAGTAAGTCGCTGCATGAATACTCTAATTTGATCAACAATATTTTTTTGTTGAACCGGCCACTCTGGAAATCTACATTCCCTCTACAACAAAACGAGGAATGGCGTTTGCTTTAGTCCAAGCGTTACATTCATTTTTTATCAGCCATTCTTCATGCACTTTGTACAAGGTGTGCCACCAGGTAGAATCCCACTCATCTTCATGGGGACGTGCAGGTTCTGCGCGTCGATTAAAACACACTTCAGGGTCAGTCCGCACATAAATGATATCACCAGAATTATATTGATATGCTTTGCATAGATTTTGGATAATTTGATCGAAAACATCAGTTTCTATTGATTATTTCGTGCAGTTTTTCTGCTGCGAGGCTGTGAAAAAATTGGAAAGATGCTTCAGTTGGCTGAAAAGTTGCATCTGACGCACTTCTCTTCTCGGTCGTAGCTATAGCTACGACGTCGTCAAGAATTACATCAGCTGCAACT
>JACCRY010000017.1 GCA_013813265.1 Parachlamydiaceae bacterium | reverse complement strand
CATGCGTCATACGTACAACTTGATGATTGGCCCGCGAACAGCGGAAGAAATCAAGATGACCATTGGCTCGGCATACCCACTAGGTAGCAACGAGTTAGAAATGGAAGTGCGTGGTCGCGATCAAGTTGCCGGCCTTCCTGTAACGAAACGGATTAACTCTGTAGAAATTCGCGAATGCCTAGCTGAACCGCTTCAACAGATCATTGAAAACGTCAGATTAACGCTTGAAAAATCGCCTCCCGAACTTGCTGCAGACCTTGTTGAAAGAGGAATGGTCATCGCAGGCGGTGGCGCATTGATCAAAGGTATCGACAAGGCCTTAATTAAAGAAACAGGTCTCCCTGTTATCATCGCCCCGCATCCGTTGCTTGCTGTGTGCTTGGGAACAGGAAAAGCTTTAGAATATCTAGATAAATTCAAACGGCGCAAATCCAATTAATAGGCGTTGGAACAACATGTCTTCGTAACCCAAGCCACTCAAAGACTCAAAAGCGTCATTGCTAGGCTAAAACACATGTTGTCAAAACTCCAAAAGTTAGGTTCTTTTATGGAAATTAACAGGCTTGAAAAAATCGACGAAAAAATTGATAACTGGACGCGTAATATAGCATTAGCGACTTGGATCAAAGAAACTGTCAGACTTTGCAAGCCTGATCGCATCCAATTTTGCGATGGTTCTCAAGATGAATATGACCTTCTTTGCAATCAACTTGTTGAAAGAGGTGTATTTACCAAGCTCAACAAAACGTTACGGCCAAACAGTTTTTTATGCCGTTCTGCCGTGGATGATGTTGCGCGTGTTGAAGATCGCACTTTCATCTGTTCCAAGGAAAAAATAGATGCTGGAATAACGAACAACTGGGAAGACCCTGAGAAGATGAAAGTGGTCTTAAGGGATCTTTTTTCAGGTTCAATGACAGGACGTACCCTTTATGTTATCCCTTATAGCATGGGTCCTTTGGGTTCTTCCATTGCTCACATTGGCGTGCAGATAACTGACTCCCCTTATGCTGTCTGCAATATGCGTATTATGACGCGCATTGGCGATCCGGTCTTAAAAGTCTTAGGTAATGGTTTTTTTGTACCTTGCCTGCATTCTGTGGGTATGCCTTTAGCGCCCGGAGAAAAAGATTCCCCATGGCCGTGTAACCCCGACAACAAATACATAGTCCATTTTCCTGAATCACGTTCTATATGGTCTTATGGCAGTGGATATGGAGGTAATGCACTTCTGGGAAAAAAATGTTTTGCTCTTCGTATTGCATCTGTGATGGCACGAGATGAGGGATGGCTTGCAGAGCATATGCTCATTTTAGGGATCACTAATCCTCAAGGGGAAAAGAAATATATCGCTGCTGCATTTCCAAGTGCCTGTGGAAAGACCAATTTAGCTATGTTGACTCCAACTCTACCTGGATGGAAAGTAGAAACGATTGGTGATGACATTGCCTGGATGAAATTTGGAGAAGATGGTCAACTTTATGCGATTAATCCTGAAGCGGGTTTCTTCGGAGTTGCAACTGGAACTTCTTTTGAATCAAATAGCAATGCGATGGAATCGATTCGAAAAAATTCCCTTTTCACAAATGTAGCTCTTACAGACGAAGGAGATGTTTGGTGGGAAGGAATGACCGAACACCCACCGGAACACCTCATTAATTGGCTTGGTCACAACTGGACACCAAACTCGAAAGAAAAAGCATCTCATCCTAACTCACGCTTTACTGCTCCGGCTTCACAATGCCCTGTCATTGATCCAGCTTGGGAAGATCCTAAAGGAGTGCCTATCTCAGCTATCCTCTTTGGGGGACGGCGTGAATCCGTGATCCCTTTGGTTTATGAAGCTTTTGATTGGAACCATGGGACATTTTTGGGCACAAGCGTTTCATCAGAAATGACTGCTGCAGCAGCCGGAGAAATTGGCAAGGTGCGCCATGATCCTTTTGCGATGCTTCCTTTCTGCGGTTACAACATGGCAGACTACTTTGCGCATTGGCTTAAAATAGGACAGAAAAGCTCTGTAGATAAACTTCCACGTATTTTCTCTGTCAACTGGTTCAGAAAAAATAGTGAAGGCAAATGGCTTTGGCCAGGTTTTGGAGAAAATAGTCGTGTACTTAAATGGGTATTTGAACGAATTTCCGGACAGGGTGAAGATAAAGCTGTAAAAACAGCAATCGGTTTTGTTCCTACGAGCCATGGCATCGATACAACAGGCCTAAATATTACTCAGCAACAAATCGATGAACTTTTAAAAATTGATCCAAAAGCATGGAAAGAGGAAGCAGCTGAAATGCGAACTTACCTTGAGCGTTTTGGAGATCGTTTGCCCGAAGGGATTCGTCAAGAGCTCAGTGCCTTAGAGGGGCGTTTGCAACAATGTACCTTAAACGCGTCAGACGATTAATTGCAGCTTTAGCCGTCAGCGGATTTCTTAATATCATCCTGCTGACGTCCATTTTCTATTCAATGGTTAAAGAACGCTCACCTGCACTTTACTGTGAGCAGCGACCTACTCTCAGATCAAAAAAACAAATTCCGTTGGCGACCTCGGAAAATGGAAACCGCACAATCCTTCATCTGCAAACACTTTCTTATGAAAATCTTATCCCACATTTAAACAGTACAACTCCTGTTGAAAATGGCTACTGTGAACGAGATCTCGCCCTTTCTTGCCTAGTAGAATTTCATCATTTTGACCTTGATCGGGCTTTACTTGGTTCTGCAAGTAGGATACAAAAGCGTATGATTACTTATGGACGGCGTAAAGATGGTTCTCCAGCCATGATCACAATCTATCCTGCTCTTAGCGAAGCTTCTTTTACTTCAATTATTACGTTTGCAAATAATGAAAAATGGCCACAAACAGCAAAAGGGTTATTTCACATCTTGAAACAAAAGAAAGAATTTTACGAAAGTTCTTTATTAGATGCCTTTTATTTAACTCCTACTTTTGCCGCAATCGATGCCCTTTTTCGCCGTTCTGAATCTTCTCTCGATAAAAATGAAATTGTCACAATGCTTCTTGAAGGTGATTGGCAGATGTTGTTTAACTTTGCTAAACAACAACGTCTTTATGGGGATATCTCTGATACTCGCCGACAGCATATTCTTCTAGAGTACATAGCAAAAAATTCCCCTTCCGCGGCTGCTCTATTACTAAAGATGGATGCCCCGTTTGCCACAAAAAAATTGGATGACCAGCATGTATTGAGCATTCTTACACTTTTAACTGAGAAAACAAAAGAAAGTGAAAAATTTGCATTAGATTTACTCACGAGCCCTCGTAGTGATGCGGTATGGAAAATGGCTGCAACGCGCTTATATTCGTATGCAGGAGAAGAAATTCCAGGAAATTTGCATTATCAATTAGCACTACAACGTTTTGCTCCGGCAGCAGCTGATTCAAAGATTAAAATTCTGGAAAAATCACCAGTCATTGTAATGACCGAAAAGAACAAGAATATTTTACAAAAGCCTCCAGAAAAACCATTGACAGCGTTAAAGATTGTTCCCAAAAAAGCTCAACAGTCTGATAGGCTCTACATCGTTCAAGAAGGCGATACCTTATGGAAAGTTTCACGTAAATTTAACATCGATATTGCCTATTTAAGACGTTACAATAAGCTTACTTCAGATACGTTAAAGCCAAATTCTGCTATTCGTGTTCCCACAACAAATTAAATGGATGGATGTGAAGCTCTGAAGAACGGTGATTCCGCTATCGCTGCACAAGGGGCTTTTACGTTAAATCGCTCCCGCGATCCAAGAGAAGGTCATATTGTTTTAAAGATCTTTTTCCGATCGTGGCTCTGTGTTTTAAGGATCTATTTCTGGTCGAGGCAGCATAAGCGTAAATTTTACCCATCTACTTTTCTTTGCGCTCTTTGCGTCTTTTGCTGCTGCTTTGCGTTAAAAAAAATTAATTTAGTACACTGTAAATCTTCCACAAATAAAATTTCGATAGTGTCGTTTAAATCCCTAATCCGACTATGTAGTAAGCTAATTTTTTTTTAACGCAAAGCAGCAGCAAAAGGCGCAAAGGGCGCAAAGATCAGTAAACTCGGCTGGGTATAATTGATGCTTACGCGGGGTGTGATAAGGATGGATTACCTTACAATGTACTAGACGTAATGGATTACTAGATCATTTAACTTGCGAAGAATCATGAAACAGAGAAAAATTCAAATTATAAAGTACACAAAAGGAGAGTCCCATGCAACGCAAAGCATCAGCAGTCTGGCAAGGAGAATTAAAAACAGGAAAGGGTTCCCTTTCGACTGAAAGCAAGATTTTTGAGCAAACTCCCTACTCGTTTGGAACAAGATTCGAAAATGAAAAAGGGACAAACCCTGAAGAGCTTATAGCTGCTGCTCACGCAGGTTGTTTTGCAATGGCACTTTCAAACCAACTCGGTCAGGTTGGCATTACACCTCAAAAATTAGCTGTCACGGCAACCGTCTCTTTAGAACAAGGGGCCCAAGGGTTTAGTATCACAAAAAGCCATTTAGACCTAATTGCAGATATACCAGGGGCTGATAAATCAAAGTTTGCCGAAGCTGTTAAAGCTGCAGAAACAGGTTGCCCTGTTTCAAAGCTACTTAAGGCTGAAATTTCTGTAACCTCGACACTAAACTCCTAGGTTACGATTTTTAGAATTTTGGAGTTCAGAAACTCGTCTCCACTTTGCACCGCCCTCGACTCGTCGAGGGCGAACGACGCTAAAAGAATCGAACGTTTACAATTTTGCATCACCTACCGAAGCATTCTAAAAATCAATTGAACACAGTATATAGGTCTGTAAGATCGGCATAATATAGCCCAGGTCGCAGTCCCAAGCGCTAGCGAGACACGTAGGCCTGGGTGGGCCAAGTCTTCGCACTCCAAAATTTCCCCAATGTCCATTCTTTCTGTTGTGCCACCAAATCTCATCTTCATTTTCTATTTACTTATTATATAAAAAGTACTATTATCATGATTTATTCTAATTTTAAACTTCCTAATAAGAGTAATATGAACGTTTCTTCTACCCCCTACATAGACATCTTTATTGAACAGGGCACTTTCCGCATTGAAGAATACCCTTCAAAACCTGAAGGCTCATCTGCCATTTCCATTTTAAACAAGATTGAGGAAGTCCTCCAAGGCAATTTACTCTTATCTACTGACGATGAAAGTTCTGAGGGTCATGATCTCACGGACTTTCTTAGACAAAAATCAATCGAAATTGAAAACAACTATAATTCCAAAATACACAACTTAAATTGCATTCAGCAACTTTTCTATAAAGAACTTCCTAAAAATAAATTATATTTTGACATCGTGGTTGAAGGTGAAGAAATCCATATTATTGAAAGGCGCTTTAAACCAAATAATTCAGGGTTAGCCCTTACCACATTAGAGTCTATAGAAAAAGCAATTGAAGGTATCCGACAAGACAAACTCAACTACTCTGAAGGATACTCAGATGAATATGCAGACTTATCAAAAGAAGAGTTGTTAGAAGTTCTAATGGAAAAGGCCACATTAATTGCTGATGGTTATCGGAAAAAAAGGGAAAACCTTTCTTTTTTCGGAAAATTTTTTTCTGAAAATGTTCAAAATGCGATTGACAAAATTGAAAGTCGCCTTATTTCTCCTCCTGTATTCCCAAACTTGGTAGCTGATGACAAAAAAACGCCTCTAACTGATGTAATCCAAGAAATCCTTCGTTTCTTAGAAGTTCCTGATTTAGGAAATTTTGGCCAACTTAACCGTCAAGGTAACACTCAACAACAACTTGCAATTCTCGATCGTGCTCAAGAGTATGGGTACGAAGGAAATAATAAACTACAAGCAACCAATCATCTACGCGAAATTTTCAATAACATTTATGAGGTTCATCAATATTTTTACAGCTTATCTCATAATTCTGAAAAGATTTCTAAAATAAAAGCATTAAAAAATATACCGAATTTGGATATTTATGAATTTTGTAATCTATGCCAGACTCGTGCCTTTTATGCCAAAAAATTCCAAACTCTTCGCAAAATATTCAAACCAAAAAAAAATCTTACAATTACTCCCACAATTGAACATGTCGAAGTCAAACGCAGAGGGTTATACGATTTTTTAGAAAGAGCAGTTGCGTGTTCAGTCTTGACTAAACAGAGAGGGCTCCCTATGGAGCTTAACCTTATAGAAATACTTTTGCAGAATGGTGCAGCGCCGAGCACTCGCTCCAAACTCAAAACAGTATTTGATTATTCCTCTGAGCAGAAGGAGTTATTTGAACTACTTTTGAAGTATAAAATTAATATTCCTCTTCCGCATGGTATGAAAGGTTATACGCTCCTAACTTACTACGCTATGAAAGGCAACTTGGAGTATGTTGATTTACTTTTAAAGTATGGTGCTCCTATTGATAAGAAGGACTCAAAGGCAATTTCACCTTTAGGGCACGCGGTTGCGGCAGGTAATACAGATGTTGTACGATTGCTACTAGAGCATGGAGCTTCCTCGTTTGAGGTCCTAGACGCCCCCTTTGAAGAAAAGTCTTTCTTAATCGAAGCCCTTATTGCTGGAGATATAGATATTGCAGAGTTATTTTTTCAAGCAGGCGTTCCTATAGATCTAACTCTAGGAGATGGGACCTCTCTTTTGGGCAAACTTGCTCTCGCAGGCAAGATAGAATCGATAGAATTCCTTAAAGAAAAGAGGGTTGATGTTAATTCCACACTTCTAATGTTATCGCTGCAAAATGCAGTTATCAACCTGGTGGATAGGTTCGTAAATCAGAAGGATAAACTTGTAAAATTGAGGGATAAGCTCACTAAATAAGGACAATTATTTAGATCTGAAAGAAAATTGTCGCTAAACTTAAGCTTTCCGTTTAGCCTTAAAAAGGCGATAAAATTGCTCCGCAAATGCAATATTTTGATTCAGAGTGACTTGCAAAATTGCCCGGCATACTCGGAGAGCCTTAATTTACTGCACAGTGAAAACTTTCGGTCATAACCCTTTTCGTCTGCTGCGAGACGCAGCAGACTACATGTAGCCTGCTGCGTCTCGCAGCAGGAGTCAAAGACAACTTTTTTAGAGAGCAGGTAATGCCATCAAAATACACTAATTCCCGCTGTTAGACACTGCAGGCTACATTCTATTTATGTGCCATCTCAGATTTTGCAAAAAGATCTGATCCTTTCAAGACTTTTGCAACCCTAGCAATGTTAGCTCCATGACTGAAAGATGCTTTCATGTTTTCCTCCGATACACCTGTATGTTCACCGTGAATATCAGCAGAACGTCCATAAGGCCCCCACTGTAATCCACCTAACTCATATCCCGGAGTATTTTTTGGCAAAGGTACGATGATTAACCCCAATTCCACTAGATTATTCAGCAAGGCTAACATTGTAAGCTCACATCCCCCTCCCGCAGATCCATAACCTCCGCCACTAGCAAAAACACCCCCAACTTTACCTACAAGTTTATCTTTCATCCACAACTTACTACAGACAGTATCAATGAATTTTTTGATTTGCCAATCAGGGCTTCCCATATGCACAGGACTTCCTACAATGATCCCATCAGCATTAACCATGTGCTCTTCATTGACCATTTCAGGAGTCAGTAACTCTGTTTCTGTTTCATCTATAGACTTAACACCTTTCTCGATGGTTTCAGCCATTTTTTTTGTGTTTCCATAATTTGATGCGTAAACGATAATGATCTTAACCATAAAAAAACTCCCTTCGGTAATTCTCAAAATAAATTTACATATAAAATAAGGCAGAAATTTTTGCTATACAATTATAGATCTTTGCGATGACTTTTAAAAAGCTTTGGCAGTTTAGACTGAATCTGTGTTGACTGCCTTAGTTTTCAAAGGCCTGATCTTTGTAAAAATCTATAATTCATTGAGAGTTTTTTCTAGAAGAGCTGCAGCAGAATCCCGATCCATACCATCATCTATCTGCAGAGGTGATGAAAGAGTGACTTTAATTGTAGAAAAGGGCTTGGGTAAACGAAATTTGTCCCAAGTCTTGAATTCCCAAAAGCGATCAGCTTCCCACGAAAATGCAATAATTGGCGCTCCTGACTCTTTCGCAGCATACAGAATACCCGGTTTCACCTTATAGCAAGGACCTTTTGGGCCATCAG
>JACCRY010000010.1 GCA_013813265.1 Parachlamydiaceae bacterium | reverse complement strand
GAAAAGTTGCATCTGACGCACTTCTCTCCTCGGTCGTAGCTATGGCTACGACGTCGTCAAGAATTGCATCAGCTGCAACTTTCGCCTAACTGCTGCATTATTTCGAATTTTTTCACAGCCTCTGCCTCTCTTTCTCGACTTTGTCGATTTTTATTTCACGGCGTTGATTTGAGCCATTATTTTACCGATGTACGTATAACGTAAAATTAGTTCTTGAATTAAAGGTGGAGTGAGCTTTGAAAAGCCATTGGTGTCTGGCCTGATATTCTGATATTTGCCCTACCTTGACTTTTAGGCGTGTTCGTGCCAAATGTCGGAATGTCAGGCCTGACACCAATGGCTTTCATCCTTACACTACTTTAACTCGGGAAAACAAAAATCCATCAAAGTCGAGTCTGTGCCTCTAAGTTTCAAAAAAAATCAACTGGTGTGACAGTTTCAGATTGGCTAATTGCAAAATCCGATTTAAATATTTTGAAATAAAATGTATTTGAGTATTGCTTTAAAAAAATATTTAAATCAAGTTTGCGTTAAGCTGCTGTCCATTATCCCCTCTATTTTTCTCGGGGACTGATTTGAAATGAGCTGAATTCTGAATGTAGAGCCAGAAAAGCAAATTAAAAAGGTGTTTTATGCGTAATTTTGTTAAGTTATATCTTGTCTTGTTAACGTTCTCTTTTTTGTTTTTACAAAACATTTATAGCGCTGACCATCAGTCCTGTCGTTCTTTTTATGCGATTTCTTCATTGCGCTTTCACTTGGATGAGTTACTTTCCTCTAACCAATCAAAAGATTTTTTCTCAGAAACTGATCTTTTAACTCTTTGGGATGTTGCTGCTGCAGATTCAAAATGCTCTGAGGATGTAGTTTTAGCCAGGGAATGTTATACTCATGCATTGCAAGAAAATTCACCGGAAACAAAATTGCGTCTGATGGAAGCCCAAGCTCTTTTGGAAGAATCATGGAAAAATCTTAACCCTTACTGGATAAGTTCAAATTCTTTGGTTGAAAAAGGTGGCAATCAACTTCACTATATTCTTCCTAAAAAAAGCCATTTAAGGAAGCCCCTAGATAAGATATTTTCTGATCCGAATGTTATAAATACACCCGAAACTTTTGCAGAGGCAGGTTTTATAACTATAAGCCAAAGACGTTCCGGGATGATTGTCGCAAGCCATCCTTCTATTCCTGGTTTTTTGGTTAAGGCCTATATCCGCTCTTTAAAAGAAAAGCATAATTGGGAATGGGCAGTTTTCCGATGCTGGGGAGCGAGTAACATAAGGGCTTTGATCAAAGAAAAAAAATTGGTCCATTTTGTCGTTCCAAAAAAATGGATTTACCCTCTTACAGATTACACACTTGTAGGGAAGGATTTGACTCAAGTTACTTCACCTTCAATTCTGGTTGCAACTTACATGAAAATTTTGGATCGTACTGCATCTAGAATAGCATGGAAGACGGTGGTCACGAAAAGACATGTTCAAGAGTTGTACTGTATTTTAAGCCACGGATACTCATCTTGTTTACTACATACAAATATCCCCTATACAACCAAAGGGAAATTTTCTTGTATTGATACAGAATGGCCTTCGAGGTCTTTACCTTATGCCCATGTCCATCGTTTTCTCTCTAAGAAAATGGCAAACTATTGGGATTATTTGGTTAGGACAGGCGGAGAAGGATTGCCCTTTTAGCGCAAGTACAGCACCTATAGGATAGTAATTATGGTTTATTTTAAAGATCGTCGTGATGCAGGAAAGCAGCTTGGGCACTTTTTGGAAAAATATAAGGATCATGGGGTTATTGTCTATGGATTGCCTCGAGGAGGTGTTGTTGTAGCTGAGGAGGTTGCCAACTTTTTGCATGCTCCTTTAGATCTTATTTTTGCGCATAAAATTGGACATCCTTATCAGCCTGAATATGCAATTGCAGCCGTTTCTGAAAGCGGCCATTTAGTTGGAGCCTCTTATGAATTGCTGACTGTGGGGGATGCATGGTTGGATTCAGAAAAAAAAAGTCAGTTAGAGCAAATGCAAAGAAGACGTTCGGCTTATTTAGGGGGGAAACTAGATTTACCTATAAAAGATAAAGTGGCGATTATTGTGGATGATGGGATAGCTACGGGATTGACGATGCAGGTTGCGATCAAAGAGTTGCAAGGAAAGCATCCAAAAAAAATAGTTGTTGCAGTTCCAGTTGTGCCCTTGAGAACGGCGCATTTGATTCAAGCTTTAGGAACAGAAGTTGTGGCAGTTGAGATCCCAGAAGACTATAAATTTCTCGGAGCTGTTGGAGCTTATTACGACGAGTTCTACCAGGTAGAAGACCAAGAAGTCATCTCAATTTTAATGAAATTCCATGGGAAAGCCCATCCTTAAATTCCTTGAGTTTATTGCTTCATGCAGCTTTTGTATTGACGAAATAAGTACTTATTTGGTACACTAACGATATATATGCAAAGGAGAAGGCAATGGACGCTGTTACATATACACAAGTCAGGCAAAATTTTGCATCTGTTATGGATAAAGTTTGCGATGATCATATGCCACTAATCATAACAAGGCAAAATAGAGCCCCTGTCGTGATGATTTCCTTAGAAGATTATAATGGCATGGAAGAAACGCTTTATTTAATGCGTAGCCCGAAAAATTATGCACGTTTGACCTCTAGCACTAAAAATGTGCGCAAAAAACGAGTGCAGGAAAGAGATTTGATCGAGGAAGATAATGCCGGTATTTGATGATAACGGCTGGGAAGATTATCTTTATTGGCAAGAAGTTGGTAGAAATAAGCTCAAGCGTATAAATGAATTAATTAAAGCATGCAGCCGAACACCATTTACAGGACGCGGAAAGCCTGAACCACTTAAAGGTAATCTTAGTGGATATTGGTCACGTCGTATTGATGATGAACATCGCTTAATTTACGCGTATAAAGCGGGCATTCTAACAATTATATCCTGCAGGTATCATTACTGAAGACAAGTTACGTTAGTAAGCAATCATGAGTTTTGATTTTCTTTTTGAATTAAGTGACTATTTAATGAGCTAAGCTGCGCTCGTCTATCATTGTAAAAGCTTTCGGCTTCTTCTTGCGAGACTAATTCACCCGATTCTTGTATTCTAAGATAAAATTTTGCATCTTCAACTTTGGTCCATTGCTCAGTTTTAAGATTTTTAATCTCAGTGTTAGCATCATCGTCAATTCGAGCAATGCTTTGAGAGTAGATGTAATAATTATAATTAGTTCGGTTCTCCATATTCTTTTCCTTTGTTTTCTATTTATCAGTTAAGTTAATCAGACTTAAATTTTTGGTTTTTTTCTGTTTGAAGCTTTTCTGCCAAAGGTTTAAAAGCAGTAGCAAACAAAGTCCTGCTTATTGGATTAACCTGTCGCGGATCAACTAGTCCAGACCTTAGCCGAAAAGCCTCTCCACATTTCCTTCGCATATGTGTGATGTGGATGTTTGCTAAAAAGCAGGAGATTCAATATAGTTTTACTGATCTTTGTTGCTAGCTATTTTATGCATGACTTATGTAAACTTTTTTTGAGTCGTGTGCTTGTTTCATTGCAGCCGCGGCTCTGTCATTTGAATTGTCCTGACCCCGAGTTCCGCTATTTCTATACAGGACTCTTATGTTAAATCGCTGCTGTGTTGCCGATTCGGAACAGATCTAAAAACAATACGACCTTGCCTTGGATCGCGGTAGCTATTTAACGTAAAAGCCCTGTGTGTGGCGATAGTGGAACGCGGGGTCAATACATCCCCAGTAGCAAAGCCGCGGTAGTCGGCGACAGAAGCACGTGATTCAAGCAACGTTTACATGAATAGTATGACGCTCTATTATGTTTACTAAATTCATACTATTACCCTCATTTGCCTTTTTAGGGCTACAAGAGGGGAGATAAATAAACCGCCCTTTCAAAGTTAGAAATAGCTTCCTTTCTAGCGCTGAAAGCGCTAAATATTTGAAGTCAAGCCGAGCTCTAGTAGGGCCCATACTGTGGGTAAATACTAATAGGCTATGAAAAATTGGAAAGACGCTTTATTTGGCTGAAAATTGCATCTGACGCTCTTCTTTTCTCGATGTAGCTTTGGCTACGACCTCGTCAAGAATTGCATCAGCTGCAATTTTCGCCTAAACATAAGTTTCCACATTTCAAGCTTAGCGAGCAAATTGGGGAAAAAATTATTTTTTGCCTACCTTTTCAAAAGCCTCATTTAAATAGCTTACTATGTCTTTTACTTGATTGAATGCTTCGTCATCTATTTTTTGTCCGGGGTTTAAAGCATCAATGGCCGTAATAACTTTATCTCTGTTATCAAGAAAATGTTGAATATTTGAAAAAGATTTCTTTTCAAAAAAGCATGTTTTACATATAAAATGATCTTTGTTGGATTCCATATCGAAATTAAATTCGAGAAGCTGTAATGATATGTTTTTATATTCGTTTAACTTTTCGAGCTCTGCCTTTCTGTTTGCTTCTTCACTTTCGGTTTTTTGTTGCTGAATTGCTTGAATTTGTTCTTCTGAATTTTGTCCTTTTTGCAACTTTTGAAGTTCACTCTTAAAAGCTTTGTAATAATCGATAATTTCATCTAATTGCGAAGGGCTTAGTTTATTCATTTGTTTATTATCTAATCCATTTAAATTCATAGACAATGTACCATCAAATGGTTCTTCAGGCCAGATATTCTTATTTTCCAACCTATCAATCCATCTCTCAATCCTCTCTAAATTTTCTTTTAGAGATTTTACAATTTGGTTCATATTTGTAGATTTTGAAATTTTATCTAAATAGTCCTGTTCTTTTTTACGAAAAGTACCTTTTTCAAGTTTTATGATTTCATTGTATATATCTTTACATTCGTTCTTATAGTCATCTTGGAGCTCTGGATCCAGCTGGCTATTTGATAGATTAAACTTATCCCAATTTTCGAATCCACTTTGAAACAAAGCTAAGCTAGTTGAGCTATTTAGTTGAGATGAATTCGTTAAGGATTGCTGAGATTGTGATAATTGGGAGGCCGTTTTTTTAAACTGAAAATTTTGCAACTGATCTAGTGATACTGGTCCAGAACTACTAAAGTTCATTTTCTTCACGGGCGATTCGTTATTTTTTGTTTGGGTTTGGGACTTTTGCGCTTCTTTCAATTCTCTGTTCCGTCTTAACTCTTCTGCTTTTTTAAGTTGCTCAGGGGTTTGCTTTCCTCGTCCTGCTCCTCTTTTCATTTCTCCATTTGGACCTGATTCTACAGTTGAATTAGAGAGATTGATCTTTGGTTCTTCTACCTGACTAGTGAATACTTTACTTTCCTTAAGACGTGTTTCTAAATCCGCAATTCGAGTTAGCAGGGCTGTATTATCTACGATAGGAGCATTCTGTAGCTGTTCAGCCAACATAAGGTTTTCTTCTCTTAATTTTCCAATATCGGTCATCGCAGTTTTTAGCTTTCCTATCAATTTATTTTTAGATCTTTCAAGTTTTTCATTTAGTTCAATTTCTTGCTGTAATTGATCAACTACATCATGTTGTAATTGATCAACTTCTTCTTGCTGTAATTGTTCGACGCCTTCGTTAACTTCTACATGATTTATTTCTATGTTTTCGACTTGATGGTGTGCTGTGCGTGAATTGATCCATGCATCTGCGCGACTTGGATTCATTAGGCAGACAAATGGAAGGATTGTAGCAGTGAAAATGCATTCAATAGTTGAGATAAGGTGGATAAGAGCTGAAGAAAGTTCCAAGTCTTGAGGTGCGGAGCGTTCTGGAAAGCATGTGTCTGCCAAGCAATTGTATGGCGAAACTACAATGCCTGTTAAAGTTTTTCCGACAGTTAAGAGGGCATGCGCAGCTGCTTCTCCTAATGAGACAAATAAAATCCCGACAGATCCGGCCACTCGCGTACTGACTGATTCAAAAATTGAATCCGAAGATCTGTTTGTTTCTTCCACTTGTTGCATGAAATGTGCTGTCCAATCAAGACGTTCTGTACAAATAAAATGACTTTTTTCCATAAAATTCCTTATTAGTTAGGCAACTTCTCAAAAAGTGGAAGATTGCAATTTTTTTTGTAGATGAAACATTCATCTAAAAAAACGTTATATCAAATTTAACAATAACAATGCAACGTAAAAATAACAAAAAAAAGTAAAAGTCTTAACAGAAAGTACAATTTAAAAAAAAGTGCTTTAGATAACGGTCGGTTTGAGAAGAAGTCGAAATGAATCAATTTCATAAGCTTTTATTCAGAGGTTTGGCTGCCTTGTATTCGTTCCTATCTTATCCTGCCCCGTCTTGCGTCATCCTGTACCATCCTGCCTTATCTTGAAAAATCTCTGTAGACTTATGTCATTGCTTCTAAGTAGAGGAGGGCTCTTGCTGTTGATCGTTTCGGAAGGAAAGGTGGTCAAAGCAGCCTTTTTCAACTCATTCCAAAAGCCTGCATCACACCAACCGTACCTGCCATTAAAGAAGAAAAAGAGCCAAAAGGATCTTCCAAATGGTAAAAAAACATATTTTTTTAACCAAATAAAACTCCTCGTGCATCTGCCGATCTAAATTGGTTGACATTATTTGCACTTAGGCTCTTCATCCAAGCCTAGACTTAAGCCCAGAGCAGAAGGTCTTCATAGCCCCAGCCCATCTACTATTGGCAGTGTAAGCCTCAATTTTGCCCATCCGAGTTCCAATGATCTTTGCACCCTTTGCGCCTTTTGCAGCTTCTAACAGTTAATAAAATATTACTACATGGATGCCATTAGAGGGTCTTCATTACGCGAAAGAAGGTTTATTCATAGCAGATTTATCAGAAACCAAATAATTTTTATAACGCAAAGAAACTGCAAAAGGCGCAAAGTGCGCAAAGAAATGTAGATGTATAAAATTTACGCTTACTCACCAGTGGATATAAATTAAACAGCGTCATGGTAATACATTCCTACCTTCGATCAGATGGAGACATTATACACCTAAATGTCAAATCCTTGTAGAATTTAGAAGCAAGATACAGACCTTTTGACAATCCCTTGGAAAATCCCTTAAAAAAAAGGAGATACTACCTTTCTGCTTTTGGTTTAACAGAAATAAAGGGTGGAGTTAATTAGTAGAATTATGTTGATGATAATCTAGGACTTACACTTAATTAACACTAATGTGCGTAAGGTCGCTACAGAAATTTTTCTTTTTAAAATTTATTATCATAATTATCAATCTAAACGCTGTTTAGCGCCTTATTTTTCATAGCGTCTTCAACTTTAAAGTAGCTCTGTAGCCTTTTTTTTCTCTTTATTAACTCGATCAAATATATCAGCAGCATAGGTGTATGTTGGAATTGGATCGTTCAGTTTTTTACTAGGTTTAAAATCTTTTGATTCTAATAAAGCATTGTATTCTTCAGTCGGTAAACTTCTAAGTAAATCCATCATTCGATTAGCCGCCCCTTCTGTCAATCGAATATATTCTTCTTCTTTTGTTTCTTTTGCAAAACTGCAAAATTGTGCGAAATCATTTTCAACGACTAGTCTAGATTTAACATCGATATTTTCATCGCTTGTTTGTTTTATAAGTTCTTCCTCTATTCTACCTATTCGTTTTTGAAATTTTTCAGACATGAATAGTTGATGTATGGGAAGCTGTAACTCAGTAAATTTATTAGTTAATAATTTTATCTTTAAGAGATCACTCATTTTGCATTCCTTCAAGGCTTTGGAATCAACTGAGAAGACTTCTAAAAAGGAAGAAATAGTGTTAATTTTAGCCTCGTAATCTTTAACGCTTTTATTATTTGTATTTACTAAGTGGTCGATTATACTTGAAAAATCTGTTTGTTCTAATAACTTGGCTAGATCGTCAATTTTTTCATCTTGATTGACAGTAAGATTTTCAACTATAGAAATTATTATTTCCATTTGCCCGATGAGAACTTCCTCTTCTTCATGCATGTCTATTTTCAGGGCCCTAACAAGTTCTTTAATATTATTCAAATTTGAACCTGAAATTAAACCTAAATTTTTTTGTAGTTCCTCTTTTGCATGTATTTTCTGAGTTTCGGTGGAGTTTTCACTTTGTAATATTTTTTTATTTTCTACTACATTATTTATGCGAAATCGAAGACCGGATTTGATTTTGCCATTTTTATCAGGTTTGCCTATGGCATCCATTAAAGATTCTGATATTTCATGCATTTTACGGTGAAGAGTCAAATTTTTGCGAAATGATTTGTCGGAATTGACTATATCAGAGAATCTTAGATGTTTTGCCGTAAATCCCTTGGAAGAGACGTTTTTTACAATTTTTAATCCATTATTGTTTAAAATTTTTTCGAGAGTTGAAAAATTCACATCATCTTGCTTCATTTCAGGAAATCCACTTATAATCGCATCACCCAAGTGCTCCATTTCCCTACAGCATTCTTGTTTAAATGGAGATAAACTTTCTACAGTTTTGCGCCCTGGGTGTGTTTCCTTATTGTAATCTTCATATTCATCTCGGGTTTGCCCCTTACCCCAATCGGCAAATAGAGCATTTCCTTCACTATCTAAAAATATGTTGTCAGGTCCAATATCTCCATGTATACAATCAGCATTATGAATGTCCGTTAGATTTTTAAAAAGAGCCACAGCATTTGCAATCTTCTTATCAGCTGGAATATGTTCTGAATTGGAATAACTACCAAAACTTAATTCCATTACAAAAACTGATTGCTTAACTCCATCTTTTTTGATAGTTGTGACTGCTCGTGTTCCGGATATGCCTTCAATACCGAGTTTTTTTAAATGAATGGCAAAATTGTGTTCTTTCATTGAATTCTCTGATACCATCTTTTGTTCAGCTTTTGTATTTTGTCTTTCTGGTTCTAATACTTGCGTTTTTGTTTTATCTATAGATAGGGCAACTACTTTGAGTCCTGAATTCAATTTTGAAAGATTGATTCCTAATTCAACCTGTTTAATACTGCCTTCCCCGAGTTTACCGCCAACATTGCCTAAGCATACATAGAGTTTCTGTTTGCCGGTTACATTTTTACTTGGGAATCTGATGATTTTATATTTGATTCCATCAATTTTAACATTAGCATATCCCTTTAGATATAATTTTGCTTGCACGTCGATGTGTTTACTAATTTTTTTTATATTTTTTATAGTAGACTCAACATTTTTTAACTCACCTGAGTCTGTCTTTGGATCTTTTAATAATTCAACCTCTTGCTTTAACTGTGTTACTTTTGAGAGGCTATTATTCAAAGTATTAAGTATGGATACATTTGCCAAATTGTGTCCGAAGTTTTCATTTTTTAAAAATGTTTTAGTAATAATTGTAGGATTAAAATTTGTTTGATTATCGGTGGCTGATTCATTTATTTTGATTTCTGTCTGCATGACTTTATTATATGAGGCAACAAGAGGCTCGGGAAGTCCCAACTTTTCTCCGACTTCCCCCCAGGTTTTTACGTAATCTGCATCTGTTAATCGTGGATTCATAAAAATCCTTTTATTAAAACAGTTGATATTAAAAAGTTCTCTCTCTTTAATATATCATATTTGTATTATTTTAAGATTAACTTTTATATTTCATGAGATTTAAAAAAATTGAATTTTTATTGAGTTTGAGTGCTGAGAATTGTTTCCGCTTTGTTCGCTCTCGACTCGTCGAGGGAGCCCAACGTTGCAAGAAGTGCACGTTAACGACTTTGCGTCATCCCAGCGCAGCATCGTGAATTTTCGTCTCAAACTCTAGAATCCGTAAGGAGTGAGTCGTAAGTAGAATAGAGTATGGGGGGATTAATTACTCTTGCTGAATCGTTTCAGAAGGAAACGTGGTCAAAGCAGCCTTTTGCAACTGATTCCAATAGCCTGCATCAAACCAACCATAACTGCCATTAAAGAAGAAGAAGAGCCATATGACTCCCCAAATTGGTAAAAAAACATATGCCAATTTTAGCCATAAGGGAACTCGCGCGTCTGCCGAGCTAAGATTGTCATCTCCGTAAAATTCCAGTTCTCCTTTAGGAAGTTCTGCTTCAGGATTTTCTTGATTGTCATGTGAACTAGGGTTTCTGTTTGGGGTCATGATTCTCCTCAAATTCGTTGGTCATCATTTGCATTTTAGGCTCTTCATCCATGTCTAGACTTCCTCGATTCCAGCGATAAAGAAATATTAGAAAAGCGCTGCCCGCGAATGCTATTGTTAAGCCCCAGTGCAGAAGGCTTCCATAGGCGCCAACCCCATCTACCATCGCCAGTGGATATAAATTAAACAGCGTCATGGTAATACCTTTGTACCTTCAATGATCTCTTTTGTGCGGATTGGATCTTTTCCTAACCACCATGCTTCTGTTGGTGGTGTAATGCGTGTACCTTTAGTCATCATGTATTGAAAGATTGCTTCAAATTTGTAATTCGGAATACCGCTTATTGTTTTACCAATTCCTCGAGGATCATAGTCAAAAAAATGCTGGAAAGAGGGCATAAGAGATCCACGACTTTCAGTTTTAGGCGACCAAAAATGAGATTTATGCCAATCGCGGCTTGGACGCTTGACCCCAACTCGCGAAAGGTCGGGTCCAATACGCCTGGTCCCGGGAAATGTGATATGTTGATAGATATATTCATTAGCTGAAGAAGGCGGAGCTGGATAGGAATCAGATCCATTCAATACGACATCCTGTACCAGAGTTCTTGTTTGGTCTGTATGACAATACCAGCAGCCTTCAATTGCGTAAAGATGTTCGCCTTGTCGAATGAGTTCTTTGCGTGAGCGAAATCCGAGGGCATGGCTTTCAAGGGCAGAGAGATCGGCAATTTTTTCTCCAGAGGGATCGTATTTCCACCCCTCGCTATTGGCAAATTTAAAAAAGCTGATGCGGTATTCTCTAGGGTTATGAACGTAGATAACTCCACTGTGGCTATGCCAAGGCTGTGAAGGAGTTTCATCTAAAATTTTGTAGTCGGAATCGATCCAATTCTCTAGAAGCGTGTCTGGCGGCGCTAAAGCAAAGGCTTCTTGTTCATCTGCAGCATAAAGTTCGAGTAGCGTAAAGTCCGGTTTTGACAACGTTTGTTCCTTCCACCCCGGATTTGATTCTTCCCACTCCTTTTGTAATTTCTCACGCATTTTGACTGCTTCTTGGTAGGCATCAAATTCATTGTGATGACTTGATTCTTTGGGAGCTCGCAAGAGCAATAACTTGGAAGTAAGCTTTAAAGGGTTTTCATCAATTGCTGTTACAAAGTGTTTCAATTCAGGTGGGGCTATAATTTTCACGGTTGTTGATTCCTGGAAACTAAGCAAAGAGAGTCCTTGTTTTAGGTGATAAACAAATTGGAGCTCGCCTCCACTTTGCTGTGATCCGCTGATATAGAGATGGGGATCCGCAACCTCATAGACTTGTACTTGGTACTCACTTGTAGGCTGCGTCCATGTGGGATCAATTAAACTTGGGGCAATCAGAGTGACTCCTACGGCTCCGCTAAAAAGCAGAATGATTCCAATGATCGTGATGAGGGCAGATTTTTCAATGTTGTAGAAAGAATTGTGTGTATGTTTTTCGCTCATTTTTTATGCCTTTAACTCCATAACCTGTTCATTTCTTTGTGCAGGTAAGATGATCGTGTTGAAAATATTTACCGCAAAAAGGATGTTGGCAAAGAGGATGATGACCCCGCCTATAGCTCGCCAAACCCAAAAAGAATACATATCGGAAATGGTTTCCAAAAAGGGGAGCTGAGTTAAGTTTGCGTGATATTCAGCGTAGGTAGATCCATCTGCCCAAGTAGCCCATTCCATTCCTTGCCAGAATCCACCAATCCAGATTGAAAGCATAAATGGAAAACTGCCAAAAAGGTTCAGCGAAAAGTGCCAATTGGCAAGTTTTTCAGACCATAAGGGTTTATTCACCATCACAGGAATAGCTTGATAAATCCCAGCAAGAGCAAAAAAAGTAAAAGTTCCATAAAGCGAAATATGGGAATGTCCGATGATCCAATCTGTTTTAGATGTGATTTCATTAACATTCCGTAGCGCCATTAAAGGGCCTTGAATACAAGTTAAAAGATAAAATGCTGTGCCCATCATGATGAAACGAAGGGGAGCACTTTGGGAATATTGGGTCCATTGCGGTTTGAGCGTGGCAAATAAATTTGTAACAACCGTCCATACCGGTATAAAAAGCCAGACTGAAAAAACGATAGAGGTTGTTTGGAGCCATTGAGAAACAGGTCCGTGGATCATATGGTGCGTGCCGATCCATGCATAGAAAAATGCAATCGACCAAAATCCAATCATCGAAAGCCTATGGCTATAAATGGGAACGCCTGCAATTTTTGGTAAGAAATAGTAGGCCTGGGCAAGTCCCATAGGGGTGAGAATAAGACCGACAAGATTATGTACATAAAAAAAGCTTACATTAACTTTTGAGATTCCGTTTGGGACCCAATTGATCACATAATATCCCACAACAACGGTAAAGGATGCCCAGAAAAGGGTTCCCATGGTGTACCAAAGAGAGACATACATTTTTTCATATTTTCGATTCGCAATGGTCATATAGAGATTAAAGGAGACTAAAACAAATGCTACTGTAAACAAAGCCTTGATTGGAATCCACCAGACCCAAGTCGGTAGCTCTGCATACTCCCAACCAAAATTTGTCCCCCATGGATATGAATAAGTTCCAATGGTAAGGCTTGGCCACCATAACGCTGCTGATAGGTACGAAAGCCTCGAACTCCATAAGGGGACTCCACATAGTCTGGGTACAAAGTAGTAGAAAAGGCCAATGTTTGCAGAGAGTAGCCATAGGAATAACACATGGCCTACATGCATGGGACGAACCTTGCCGAAATGGATGTATTCCCCAGCAAAATAGTCAGGAAAAATAAATCCGTTGAAGGCAATAAAGACTCCAAAGGCCATCCCCAAGATCATAAAAATGATCGCAGGATAAAGCATAATCATGGCGGGCTTATCGTCGTATTTAGTCATTTTATAGGCTCTTTTTTCCATATCGTGCGTTTATGAAATTTTTTTTGTGTCGCGTGCTTTACATGGATAACATGATCTAAATGTCCATTTACGGTTTTAATAAATCAATTTCCTCCAGCCTAATTTGTGTCCCTTCTGAAAAAGTCTTAAGCAAATTGTCTTTTAATCGGGTTAGCGCAGTTAAACGCGCGCGCAGCTCTGCAAGCTCAGTTCGCTTTTCTCCTGAAGACAATTTGCCTTCTAAGATCATCTTCTGTTGGTCTAGAATTTTAATTTGTTCCTCTAAATCATGAACCATACTGTTTTCTTCGGCAGACATTTCCTTTGCTTTTGAATCGGAAAATGAATAAGTCAGTTTGCTGGCGTTGTATTGAAAACGGTCGGCAAGAAGGTCAATGAGTTTAACAAAACCAGCCAAAGCTTCCTCTTGATTATTTTGAATTAATTCGTAGCCTCTCGATTGATATAGCTCCTTTTCTCGCTTGACGAGTCTCTTGAGATTGAGCAAACTCTTGTCATGTTCTTTTGCATTTTTAAGAGTTTTAAGTAAATCTAGCTCTTTTTTATGAAGAGTTACCAAATGATCAAAGTCTTTTTCAGCCGCTTTATCGTCCTCATAGAGCTCTTCACGTTGCTGTTTGATTTTTTCATAGGCAGTTTGTGATTCTAAAAGTGCTGTATAATTCTTTCCCCGTGCTTCTTCAAAAAGAATATCTGTGCGATCGAAGGTTTTGTAAATGGATTCAGTAAGGCTTTCTCTTAATGATTTTTCCTTTGAAAACGTCCGTATGTACATGACAAGCTGCATGCGCTGCGTGGGGCTAGTTAGATCTCCCCAAGGGGTCATGGATGTTCCCGGAACACCATATTTAATGGAACGCAAAAGATGAAGATCATCGCGCGTTTTTATCCAATTCAAATTTGTAAGCATCCGTGGCTTAGCTTCAGCCATCGTTCCGGCACGCATCCCTGACCCATCAGCTTCTTTACCATGGCAGACTGCACAATTTAAATCAAAAAAGGCCTGCCCATGCGCAAGATTTTCAACAGTATAATATTTTTTCTTGATGAAGTAGCTTTGAGGATTTATTTCAGATGAGGGATTGGGCTGTTCATCAAAAAGCTTTGAAGAATCTGGAGCACTTTGTAATTCATCCAAAACATGTTGAATCGAATAATTCCATTTAGGAACATCTTGCTTATCTCGGATCACATTTTCACCGGGTAGAGCAGAGAAAAGCCAATCAACCATTTTATGAACTTCCGTTTCAGTCAGAACGGGTGTGCCGACCGCAATCGATTTATCAGTCGCTACCTCGCCCCATGGTGGCATCGGCGAGCCTTTGATGCCGTGTATGATCGAATCAGCGACCCGTTCACGTGTTAAATTACGTAAAAATTCGCCATTCCGCAAATTTTTAGGAATAGGATAGATCCAAGGCGCAACGGGTCCATTACCTTGCAGGAAATCTCCATGGCATTGCGCGCAATAGATATCATAAGCAGTCGCAGGATTGAACCCTTGATGTTCCCAAAGGGCTCGATCAGCATCTCGATTGCTGATAGCAAGTCGATCAAGCATCTTTGTTAACGCATAGAACTTCGTTTCATCAAATGGGAATGCAGGCATGATGGATCGAGGGACGTGTATAGACGGATTTTTAAAATGCTCCATAAGCCATTCGTCACTGCGGAAAATTCCCGACCAGTTAGGTCGAGGTCCGATTAATTGGCCAAGACCATATTCTTGCGCAAAAAGGAACATCAATCTATCGACTCGTTGTTGCCACGCTTTCAGTTCAGCTGCAAGTTCTTCTTTTTTGACCGGATCAGTTTCAGCCTTTTCAAGTTTTTTATAATGGGCGTTTTTTGCACGTTTAGCAAACTTAAATGGAGTGTAAAAAGTGGCGATGAGTTGAGGATTCGATTTATCGATTTCTTCAAGAAGCCCACTGCTGCGGACCCCATCGATTACATGTTGGTCAATTTCTTTTGCATTATTTTCAATAGTCTTAACCAAAACTGTTCCTGCAATTTCTTCTGGGATCATGGATTTAAACCAGTCGCGTTCCTTTTGCATGTCCTCAAAAGATGGGGCGGAAGATTCATTCTCTATTCGGAAACCTACATTTGAATCATATCCTTTTAAGCGATGACATGAAGCGCATCCTTCAGTCGCAAATGTGGTCATGGCATAACGCAAATCGTTCATTTGAATTGGGGTAATCGGTTTTTCAAATGCTTGCTTACGTCCAGCTTCCCATTCTTGGTAATTTGCTTTTTGAGCGGTTTGGGAGGTTGCATTTGAGTTTCCAGTCTGTCCTAAAAGATAAGTCATCAGATCTTCAAGTTCCTCATGATCAAGAATAAGGTTGGGCATTGTCGATGCATGTACATCTGCTTGAGGCCATATAAGGGATTCTTTGAGGAACCAAGGGTAGCCGTTTCCAGCTTGAGTGAGCTCAGGACCTATGCCTCCACGTGTAAAGCCAGCAATACGATGGCATGCATAGCAGGCTTGATTGATGAATAGCTGTTCCCCCCGCTGATAGTTACGTGTTAAAAGATCGACATTCGATGTTAGAGCGGACAGGACTTTCTGAGTTGCAGCAGGAGATTGAAATGATGAATCCATTTTTTTAAGTACATCTGATAGACCTTCTAGCTTTTGTGCACTCGATTGATGGCACTGCATGCATTTAGCTTGAATCAAGGCTCCAATATAAATAGGTGTTGTCTGGTATAGAATTGAATGGCCGGGCTTTCCATTAAAAATTTTTGAGAAGCGAGGATCATTATCAGGATCGATTTCAGTAAATTGAGGAGTTTTACCCGTGAATTCTTTTTCGTATTCTCCATCAAATACAGGACCATGGGCAGAGAGAGTCGTGAGCCCTCTTCCATTTCCACTATGGCATGAAGTGCAGCCATATTCTCCCAGGGGGTGGAATTCAAACGGTCGTGTTTCCTTTCCAATAAGAGGGTGCATTGCTAGCACTTTTGTCACATCATATGTATGTTCACCCACGTGGGCTACTTTTAGAGCTTTAAGCCTATTTGCTTCAGCAACATTGCGTTCGATGAGGGGCAGATTACTTTCAGTTTCGAGAAGCTGTTCGTTAACTTTTGGATTTTCAAGGTCACTGATTTTAGCATCAATTTTAGCCCAAACAAAGTCAGGATTAGGAATAAGCATGGGCATGCCGTTACTGTCAAGACGTATGGTTCTTTGCTCATCATACGCAACTTTAGTCGGAGAAAAGTGAGGATATTCTAAAGCTACATGACACGAGATGCAACGGTCGATGACAGGGTTTCCTTTGTCGGTACGTTCTAGAAGAATTTGTTTGACGCCAGTTTTAAAAAGTGGGGGAGGCTCATGGGTATAGCTTGATCGAAATCCTTCAATCGCAATGTAATCATTTTGATAGATCTTATACTCAGGAAAAATTTCTCGATAAAAGAAAATGCCAAGAAAAATGGATGAGATAGCTCCAAGAGAAATAAGAGCATACTGATAGCTATTTCCGCGCATCGATTACTTCCTTAATGTCTTGCAAATGTCTCTGTCCAGGGCCAGATCCAGCCCCAATTGGCGCCACGGAAAAAAGTTCCTATAATGATAAAAATTCCCTGCCAAGTCATAAAAGCTGTGTAAAGGAAAATTGCGAGATATCTACTGCGATGGAACCAATAACCCGAACCCAAAGGGTTTCTGTCAAGGTAGGGAATAGACATCAGTCCAATGACAATTCCCATAGGAATCGCAACCCCTCCCCAAAAAGCATTATAAGCGACCATTTCTTGAAGCCCTAGAAAATACCACGGAGCTTTTGAAGGATTTGGAGGTTTACTTGGGTTAGCCGCTTCTTCCAACGGGGCGTCGATAAAGGATAAGCCTAATACAATGACCAAGGCAATCAAAAAGGCAACAAGTTCTGCACGCAGAAGGTGAGGCCAGGTAAAAACAAAATTGTATGGACCTTTGTCGACGGTCGGACAGGTGCCTCTGACAAGTTCCATAAGACCGTAAGTGCGTTTAACACCCGGAGCAAAGGACTCCTTTGTATCGGAACGCTGAACAACACGATAAGGATCAGGACGGAGCCTATCCGGTGGACGTGAGAGTCCTCCATCTTTTCGGATGCGCCAGAAGTGAACCCCGATGAGAATTCCTGTAACTAAAGGAAGAAATGCGACATGGAGCACATAAAAGCGTATCAAAGCATCTTGTCCGACATTCGTTGAAGCTAACAGCATCACTCTATTGACGTTGTATTCAAAGCCGGGGAGATTCGGCACATAACCTGCGATGTTGGAACCTACTGTAATAGCCCAAAATGCAAGTTGGTCCCAAGGGAGCAAATAACCTGTAAAAGAGAGAAGGAGGGTCAAAAACATCAGAAGGACACCCACTACCCAATTAAATTTTCGAGTCCCTTTATAAGATCCGGTATAGAAAACCCGAGACATATGCAAAAAGACAAAGAGAACCATAAGCTGGGCGCTCCATCGGTGCATATTGCGGAACATCATCGCAAACGGCGTCGTATTTTGCCAATCTTTCATAATGTCATAGGCTCGATCTTCTGTAGGGATGTAATAGAACATCAAAACGATGCCTGTGAAAGTTAAAATCAGAAAAAGGCTTGTCGTTATAGCCCCCAAGCCCAAAGTGTAGAAGGGGTCGAGGGAGTGCTTGTGGCACTTAACCGGATGAAAATGTAAGAAAAAATTCTTAAAAACGATTTCTGAGCGATCGACGTCATTGTTTGGATAGTTGTGTCGAAAAATCGAACGTACAAAATCGCGAGGGATGTTGGCAAGGTGTTGCAACCATGTTTCTTTAGGTTTTCCTTGGAAAAGCGCCATTTACAAAAGCTCCTTATATTTCACTAAAGTCATGCTGTTGGGGAATACCATGCTTGATTCCAATCGAGAGTTGTTTTTGATTTGTCGACCATTATGTCTCCGGAAGCACCTTTGAATACCAAGAAATAGTCTAAAGGAAGGGGTGCCGGTCCTCCTGTGTTAAGTCCGTGGATATCATAAGTCGATCCATGACAAGGACAAGCATACCCAGTTTCAACCATATTGATGGTGCATCCTAAATGGGTGCAAACTGCAGTCTGCACACGCACTTTTCCTGCCGATGTTTCTATAAAAACTTTCTGTTGAGGGTAATAAATTTTGCCATCGCGTGATAGAACTTCTTCAGGCCGGCCAATAGAGAACAAACTAGGGGGAACTTTCATGGCATTAGGATATAGAAATCCTAGGACTGAGGCATTGACAAGGGTACCGGCACCAATTAAGCAAGCTCCAACGCCCATCAGCGCTAGAAAACTGCGTCGTGTGATCATCGGATCTTTCTCATCCGGGTCGACATTTAGTGAATTTCGATGTTTAGGCATTCTTTACCTCTCTTTATTCTTTGGTTCTTAGCTCTCATCATTTTCATCGTCATCTTCCCTAAAGAGTTGATATTTCACATCTTCGGGATCGTCAAATTGCCCTTTTTGAAAATAATAAATATAAATTACTAGTCCCGCAAGTCCAAAAGCAATAGAGCTGGCAAGATACCACACCATTTATCCAATCCAACGGAAAGAATAATTCATCACGTCCATCGTCACGGCTTGCGTTGGGCATTTTTCAGCGCAAAGTCCGCATCGGATGCAAAGGTCTTCATCTTTTAACATGGCAGAGCCCATCAAAAGCATCTCATCGACACTCATGCTGGAAGAGTCTACTCCGTAAAAGTTGTCGACAGCAGCGCGAAGGTTCCCTTCTCCAAGGTCTAAATTTAATTGTGTCAAAGATACAAGTTTTAAGCAGTTACAAGGGCAGACATCGACGCAACCATTACATTTTATACACAAGGTACCATCAAAAACCGGACTGACATGGCATTGTAGGCATCGATTTGACTGCATATGTGCTTGTTCATCAGTATAATTGTTCTCTACGAGGTTTTCATTAGTAATACGAACTTTTGGGTTTTGCATTGTAGGGAGCGCCCATTTAGTGCGTAGATAGGTCTTGTCACGATCAGGAGAGATCTCAGTGAATTCACCGACAAATTCTTGATAAGGTCTTGCACCCGTCAAGTCGGAATCGATTGCCCTTGCAGCTTCTTGACCGTGTCTGATTCCAGTAATAAAAAGAGCGGCTCCAAAAGCGCAGTCTCCTCCCGAATATATTCCTTTTATAGGTGTGCGGCAGGTGCCACGTTCAGTTTTAATTAGGCCTCTATCGACCAATACTTCCGGTTTTTGGTCCCATCCATCGAAGATGCTCATATCCATGGCTTGACCAATCGCAAGGGCAATGGTGTCGCAGGGGATGATATATTCGGCATCAGGAACAGGAGTTGGACTAAATTTTCCAGTGTGATCAAAAAGAGAGTAGATGGGTTGGACACGCAATCCGCTAATGCGCCCTTCGGCGTCGCGTTCAACTGATACAGGTGCCAGCCGATTAATCAAGGTGATTCCTTCTTCAATACCATCTTCGATCTCGAATTCGTCTGCAGTTTGTTCGTTACGACTTTCAAGGCAGACCATTGTAACGCTTTTGGCTCCACTGCGTACAGAAGTTCGCGCCACATCAAAGGCTACGTTTCCTCCGCCAACGACAATCATATTTTCGCCTATTTTCCATTCCCCTCCGACACAACGCACACGTAGGTAATCAATTCCGCGAATGATATCGGGGGCGTCGGCTCCGGGAATAGGCAGGTCACGCGATTTCCAAAGTCCAAGGCCTATAAAGACTGCATCGTACTTTTTTTGGAGTTCCGTAAGAGTGATATCGCGTCCCACTTTCATATTGTAATAGATTTTAGCGCCCAGATGTTCAATTGCGGCAATTTCATTAAATCCGATTTCATTTTTGAGTCGATAGCTTGGAACCCCGTAAGTGAGCATGCCTCCAGGCAGGCTCATCATCTCGTACACATCAACCGCATAGCCTAATCGTAAAAGGTCGTGGGCTGCAGTCAAAGATGCTACGCCGGCCCCTATGCAAGCAACTTTAAGCCCATTGGGTGTAGGATGGGTTGACCCTCTGGCATAGCTGAATTCAAGCGACTGGATGTGCGCTTCTTTACCTAGTCCGAACCATTCGGTCAGATAACGTTTTTGGGCTCTGATGGTAAGAGTTTTATCGACCCGATCTCTTCGACAGCTTAATTCGCAGGGGGCTCCGCAAATCATTCCGCAAATTGAAGCAAAGGGGTTAGGGCCTCGCGCAATTTTATAACCTTCTAAAAGGTTGCCTGCATGTAGAGCAAGCATGTAACCGCGAGGATCAGTGTTTACAGGGCAACCGTCACGGCAATCGATCTGTCTAATGAAATAATCCAGATCGGGAATGACGACATCGTAGATTTCTTTGTATACAGAGTTTAGATCATTTGCCACAAGAGCCTCCAATGGGGGCACTGTAGCAAAAGCAAGCGTTTTTTTGAAATAGTTATTTTTTTCTACACAAGAAAAAAAATGGTTATGTGAAAAGTTCGACAAGGTAGAAATAGCAGAAAGTTTACCGCAAAGCCACAGACTTGACTTTGTGGATTTTTTCTATAGGCTGACATGTGTTAGTGGCGAATGCTATGGAGTCATAATTGCAACTCCTATAACAATAATAAAGTAGTTAAGGAGTGTGCTAGATAATTTTTTAACACAAAGAAGCAGCAAAAGACACAAAGGCGCAAAGATTTTTATGTACGAATTATATTAAAGATAATAAAAAGCAAGACGCACAAGAAACTTCGTGAATTAACTATTGAGTAACATCAATTTGAATTAGCCTTGAGATTTTCTTTGTACCTTTGTGTCTTTTGCTGCTTTTTTGTGTTGAAAAATCAATCAAGTACATTGCTATCTTGGTTCTTATTATATGTGCTACAAAGTCCAGACAGAGAAGGTACAGTAAGCAAAGATATTTTTTCTTAAACTTCATTATTTATTATTGAAGGCTCGCTTCTATGGCTCTGCTGTGAATTTGTCTTTTGTTCCTAATTTTCGTGAGAATGAAATGGCATTTTCTAATCGGCCTCTCATCTCGTTTTAATAACTTCCTTTGCTGCAGTTAACTTTATTATTATTTCGTTTAGTAAACGTATCTTCTCACTTTCCGCTGTCGGCGAAAAGTTTGATCGGGTTAGTTTCACCTCTGCTATGGCTTCATCAATCTCTATGAAAAGGGTACCTTTTGTTTTTTCAATAGCTTCTAGATCAGAGGTTTGAGATGTTTCTATAAAGAGCTCTTTTATTTTTAGGATGATGAGATCAATTGTGTCTTGGATACTATTTTTCTTTAGATTAAATTTAAGAGGCATATGTATATTTTTTAGATTAGAGATGTCTAATTTTATTTTAATAAATGCGTTTTTAATTTCCTGCTCAGGTAATGGGGGGCGAGAAGTTTTTTGTTCCAGAATCTCAGCTTTTTTTTTCGTTAACCATTCAATTTTTTCATTTGTTTTATATTTGTCCTGTTCGTAATGGATAGAGGATCGATTTTTTTCATCTTCTGTAGTGGATTTACTAATGAAACTGGCATGGTTCAAAATAGGCAAAAAATGGGTAACAAATGACAATCAGAATCCTGTCTACATTCAGACCGGTTTAAAAAATATTAATATAGAAGCAGGTAAGTTTTTTAAGCGACTTTCTTAAACAGCTCAAAACCTAGCATTTCTAGCCAATGCTTATGGGATTCACCAGTTAGAAGTTCAGCGGGGCTTTTGCCAATCCGTTCTTTACATTCACTTCTCATAAATCGTCGATGATTTAAGAAAAATTGAAGAAATTGGAGATATTCTCCTCCAACTTCTCTTCTCAATGTAAAATATGTTCTTAATCGACTGTTAAGATTCTCTACAAGAGAATTTG